>NZ_AEXS01000174.1:0-72750 GCF_000204455.1 Paenibacillus sp. HGF5
TTTATGCTCCATCATCCGACAAACCAAAGCTTGTACATGATGATTTCGCAATGGATCTCACTAGTGAAATCCTTACTCACTCGTTGTTCAGTTTTCAAAGATCAATCACATTTTGTTTGTCGTCCGCATCTCAGCGGCGACTTTTATAATATATCATACTAGCTTGCTGTTGGTCAAGAGTTTTTTTAATTATTTTTCTAATCCATATTCTGCCTGACCGGTGAATCTCTATCACCCGCAATCAAACGGGCGAACATTAATGTATCATAGAATATAAGCATACGTCAACTACCTAATATCGTAAATTTTAAACCGACAAGAAGGGCCACACCCGGCAAGCCAAGGACCATGACCGTTCCTATGGTCATCGGATTCAGAGGAATATACGCTTCAGCTGCTAATCCGGTGAAATTCACAACATAGATCGCTACAGCCGAAAGGGCCAGATGCGCCCCGAATACAGTTAGCCATCCCAGCCCGAGCTTCTTTCTAAACACAACATAGATAAGCAGCAAGAGCGAAATGCATAGTACGCCAAGCACAATCAATTTCATAGATACTCCTCCTTTAAAGGTCATTAAGAATCCTATCAACTCTCGTTTAACCATTCTCCCTTTTTTGCTCGATATACTGCATCCTTGCTCCATCCAGATTGAGCTGCTTGGCCTGTTTGAGATTCATCTGGTATTTACGCTCTGCCGCCTCCAACATGTAGATCGCATAATCGATCTGATCCTGTCCCGTAGCCTCCTGGAACAGCAAGTGCGCCCGCTCCCACTCCATCTGGGATCTCTGGACGTCCAAGAAGACATGCCACATCCGTTCTTGCTCCTCTGCCGTGATATACGTTTCCTCTTCTTTCTTCCTCGACTTCCACCATATCTTCATTCCGTTCACTCCCTATGAATATGAAAGATTAACCTGCCCTTATAAAGACCGTCTGTAACATTCATATCGAGAGAGGGACAAACTTAGAACCATAAGAACACTTTGAATTTCTACTTTCTTTGCCTAGAAATGTGCAAACAAAAAAACGAGCCATCAGAATCGCTTCCAATGCTCGTTCTTATGTTGCTTTCATATTTCCATCAAATGCTGCGGGAATCAATAATATCAGTTCAGTTCTCTTCGACCTTCAAGCGCTTTGGATAAAGTCACTTCATCTGCATACTCCAGGTCGCCGCCAACCGGCAGTCCATGGGCTATACGAGTCACCTTAATATCAAAAGGACGGACCAGGCGCGATATGTACATCGCCGTTGCCTCTCCCTCGATATTAGCGTTCGTCGCCAAAATGAGTTCTTTCACTCGTTCGTCACTCAAGCGCGTGAGGAGCTCCTTCAAACGGATTTCATCCGGCCCGATTCCCTCCATCGGAGATATGGCCCCATGGAGGACATGATAGTAGCCCTCGAATTCCTTCGTGCGCTCCATCGCCACCAGATCCTTCGCATCCTGTACAACGCAGATGATCGAGGCATCCCGAGTCTTGTCCTGACATACCCGGCATGGATCCGTATCCGTGATGTTGCAGCAGACGGAGCAGTAGTGCAGATTCCTTTTGACACTGACTAGCGCTTTGGCAAAATCAATAACGTCATCTTCCTTCATGTTCAGAACATGAAAAGCCAGGCGGGCGGCCGTTTTCGGCCCCACACCCGGCAGTCGCGTAAAGGCATCGATGAGCTTCGCGATCGGTTCAGGATAGTACAAATGTAACTACTCCTTCTAGGTTAGTTTAGAACAAGCCCGGGATTTTCATGCCGCCGGTGAATTTGCCCATATCGGCGTTCGCAATTTCTTCAGCCTTGGCAAGTGCATCGTTAACCGCAGTCAGCACCAGATCCTGCAGCATTTCCACATCATCCGGGTCAACCGCCTCAGGCTTGATGTTGATGGACAAAATTTGTTTATGGCCATTCGCTTCTACGGTAACCACGCCGCCGCCGGAAGTTCCTTCAACGGTTTTTGTAGCAAGCTCTTCCTGCGCCTTCAGCATTTGCTCCTGCATCTTTTTCACTTGCTTCATCATTTGGTTCATATTATTCATGATTCATCTCTCCTTATAATAGGGTGCACGTAGGGACGCGCTAGTCTTTTATGACAACGAGGTCTTCTCCAAACAGCTGGATCGCCTCATCAATCCATGGTTTTTCTCCACCGGCATCAGCTTCTTCATGTTCCAGCTTAAGCTCTTCCGCCTGAGGCTTGCCGACTCCTTCTACCGCATCATTCCAGTCACGAAGCATCATGGTCACCAGATGATACGGCTTGCCGAGCATAGACTCAAGAACCCCTTCAATCACCTGTTTGTTGGCAGGTTTCTCCGTGGTTTCGCGGTGGATGTTGTTTTTGAAAGCGACAAGAACCTTGTCTTCCCATACGGATACGGGCTCACCATCCATCAGCCATGCGTGAACCGTTACCTTCTCCTCTTTCACGTTCTGCAGAATTTGGGCCCACTGCCGATGTACAGCGGTATAATCCTCTCCGGTCCGGGAGGATACGTACTGATCCATATGCTGCGGAATCTTGGCCGTTGAAGCTGCTTTCGGTGCAGGTGTACGGGCAGACTTGGCGGGTTCGCGTTGATTCGATGCAGGAACACCGTTTTGAATCAGACGCTCCAGCTTTTTCTCAAGTGCGGCTACATGCTGCTTCAGCTGAGCCAGTTCTCCCGCATCGGCGGTAGAATGGACAGCTGCGGACCCGCCCCCGGATTGGGTAATGCCGGAAAGCTTGAGCAGTGCCACCTCAAACAGGGTTTGCGGCTGCGAGGCATATTTCATCTCACTCTGATAACGGTTGAGCGTATCGATCATTTGAAACAGCTCATCCCGGCTGAAGGCATTAGCCATCTCCTGAAACTCGGCCGGGTTCAAAACCCGATCGGTCAGCTTGTCGGCATCGGGAACCATCTTGATCATAAGCAAATCGCGGAAATAGTACAGGAGATTCTCCATGCATTTATCTGCGCTTTTTCCCTCCTGCATAAATTGCTCCACGATCTGCAGGACCAATCCGGCATCCCCCTGCTTCACGGCGCCGGCCAGACGGCCAAACTGCTCTGAGGCAATGCCTCCCGTCATGTCCATGACCTGCCGGTAAGATACGGTACCTCCAGTGAAGGAAGCGATCTGATCCAGAATGCTCAATGCATCCCGCATACCGCCATCCGATAGACGCGCAATATACTGCAGCGCTTCATGCTCAGCCGTAATGCCTTCTTCCCCGCAGATCTGCTCCAGACGTCCGGTTTGTTCCTCCAGGGAAACCCTACGGAAGTCAAACCGCTGACAGCGTGAGATAATCGTTGCCGGAAGCCTGTGCGGCTCTGTTGTCGCTAGTATAAACATCACATGTGCCGGCGGTTCCTCCAGCGTTTTCAGCAAGGCATTGAACGCTTCCGTCGTCAGCATGTGTACTTCATCAATAATATAAACCTTGCGCCGCACTTCGGTCGGTGCGTATTTGACTTTCTCCCGCAAATCACGGATTTCCTCGACGCCGCGGTTGGATGCCGCATCGATCTCCTGGACATCCATGACGGCTCCGGACGTTATGCGCCGGCAGGCCTCGCATGCATTGCAGGGTTCCTCAGCCGGACCATGCTCGCAGTTCACGGCTTTGGCCAAAATTTTAGCGGCACTGGTCTTGCCCGTACCCCGTGGACCGCTGAACAGGTAGGCATGGGAAACCCGCTGCTCGCGAATGGCATTCTGCAGGGTCTGGATAATATGCTGCTGGCCCACCATGTCGCCGAACGACTGTGGTCGCCAAGCTCGATATAACGCGATATGTTCCACTATGCTTTACCCTCTTTCAACTTCCACTTCGCGAAGATTAGGACATCCAAGGCTCACACTCAAAGCCCAATCATCACGTGCTTTACAAGTTATATTCATGGTCAATCCCAGCCTAAACGGCATGAGTCGACGGTTATATTATACTACATTCTATACTACTTTCCCCTGCCTTAGCAAAACGTTTACTTGGAAAACTTTATCCAAAGTTCACGTGAAGCATTCGCTCCAATATAGAATCCCGCCTCGACAAAAAACACCCTTGCCAAAGGCAAAGGTGTTATGTGCAGATATGTATACCGTGCACCTGTTATTGATCATTGCGATCCGAGCGGCAATCCTGAGCAGCAACTCGGGCTAGGCACTCCTCCGGCACAAAAGCGGTCTTGCTTATGGCTGCTTCCTTCCGGACCTGACCAGGTTCACAAGTGCTCATTGCGGAGGACCCAACCGTCAACGTTGAGCGCAGGGACCAGCCTCACATCGACAACACCTCTAACAGGAATTCAACCTCGCTACAGCGGATTGCGAGTTACAGGGCACCGCTACCTCCCCGTCTAGCACGGCGAACTTTAGTATATCGCATGGCTACCAAAAAAGCAACCGACGGAAGAAGTTGCATACTCCATCAGCCCTGTAGACAGACAAAAACCCTTCGGCCACAAGGGCGAAGGGTTTGTTTATTAGATACCGTATTTCTTCTTGAATCTATCAACACGACCGCCAGCATCCAGGAATTTCTGTTTACCTGTGAAGAACGGATGACAGTTCGAGCAAATCTCTACACGAAGATCGGGTTTCACAGAACCTGTTTCAAACGTATTACCGCAAGCACAAGTAACTGTAGTAACGTGATATTTCGGTTGAATATCTTGTTTCATTGTAGCTTTCACCTCTTTCCGCCCTGAGCCTCATGCGGACCCAGAGTTATATGGACACATAAAAGGAGTATAGCACGAGCATATTGAATGCGCAATAGTCCATACACAAATCATCAGACAAGTCCGCAATTGGAACTACACCCTATTTTTAGCACATTCGAGTCCGTGCCGGTTAAATAATCGAAGGCCGCTTTTTCGGTCTCGCCTGCCCAGCAGGGGGCACATGCGTATAGGAGCCGATCACCACATCCGGCAGCTCCTCCTGCATGATCTCGATCGCCTGCTTCATTCCGAGAATCTCGCCTTGCGCAGGCGGGATGAGGCCAAGATAGCTCTCAGGGTCAATATTCAGATTGCGAAGCTGAATCAATTTGAGTCCCGTGCGCCGGGCAAACTCGATCATGGCTTCCAGCTCTTCCTCGCGGTCGGTCACGCCCGGAAAGATCAGATAGTTAATGGATGTATATACGCCCTGATCCGTTGCGTAACGAAGAGATTTCTCCACATTAGCGAGCGTGTAGCCTCTTGGCTTGTAGTATGCGTTATAATGGGCATCCAATGCACTGATCGTGCTGACTCTCATCAGATCAAGACCCGCATCCACGATACCGCGGATAAAATCGGTCAGTCCCGCATTGGTGTTAATATTAATGTAACCCATGTCGGTCTGTGCCCGGACTTCTCTCATGGCCTCTATAATGATCTTCGCCTGGGTGGAGGGTTCGCCCTCACAGCCTTGGCCAAAGCTGATGATCGACTCCGGGGTCTTCAGATGCTCCAGCATGACCTGCACCAGTTCATCCACTCTCGGACGGAAGTTCATGCGCGTCTGCGGGGAGACAAAACCGCTGTCATCCGGCTGTTCCGAAATGCAACCGAAGCAGCCCGCATTGCAGGAGTAAGACACGGGAACCGCGCCTTCCCAGCGATTCAGGAAGGTGTTGGACGCCGTCAGGCACTCGTATCCCAACGCACAGTTAGACAGATGTTCGTAGAGCCGGTTCTCGGGATACTTCTCCTTCAGCGTCTTAACCCCAAGCTCAAGGTCGTCCAGGTCACAATTCACAGGATTCCATTTCTCGGGATCGTCGGACAAACGCGCCGTCGTATAGAAAGCGCCATCCTTCCATACGACTGCCGAATAACCAAACAGCGGCAGCTTATACTCCTTGTCCGACTTCACGTACCCCGGCAGGCAGAGCCGGGTGTAGCCTTGCGGCAGAAGCGCTCCGACAGCCGTATACCCGTCCTCAAGCGGCATCATGTCACCGGTCTCCGGATCCATTCCGATCGCTCGGGTACTCGGCAGTCCGACCAGCGTAGCTCCCTCCGGCAAAGGTATCAATTCATCCTCCAATATCTCGACGATCATATCTCCGCTGCGGGCCAGCCCGAACAGCTCGGAATGATCGTATACATTCCCTTGTTCATCTGCATAAACCAAATACATGTTGATCTCCTATTCTCCGGTTGATTCAGGGCTTAGCTCTGAGGGGCCGTCGCCGCAGATGCACGCGATGGACGTCTGGCTGTCTGGCCCTGAGTCCCGGTTCCGCCGCCGTTGTTGGCATTCACGTCAAATGATGCCAAGAACTCCGCGTTATTCTTGCTCTCACGCATTTTTTTAAGGAAGCCTTCCACAAAATCGGCAGAGTCGTTCATATTTTTGCGGATCGCCCAAATGGTATCCAGTTCATCCTTGTTCAGCAGCACCTCTTCGCGCCGGGTACCGGAGCGACGAATATCGATCGCCGGGAAAATACGGCGTTCCGCGAAGCGGCGGTCCAAGTGCAGCTCCATGTTGCCTGTGCCTTTAAATTCCTCATAAATGATATCATCCATCCGAGATCCGGTTTCAACCAAGGCTGTCGCCAGGATCGTCAGACTTCCGCCTTCCTCCACGTTACGAGCCGATCCGAAGAAACGTTTCGGCCGATGGAATGCCGCAGGATCAATACCGCCGCTCAGCGTTCGGCCGGACGGAGGAATAACCAGGTTGTACGCACGGGCCAGACGGGTGATGCTGTCCAGCAAGATAACCACGTCCTTCTTATGCTCCACCAGCCGCAAGGCGCGCGACAATACCAGTTCCGCCACTTTAATATGGTTCTCCGGAAGCTCGTCAAAAGTAGAAGCAACCACCTCACCCTTAACGGAACGCTGCATATCCGTCACTTCTTCAGGCCGTTCATCGATGAGTAAAACAAACAGTTCAATCTCTGGATTGTTGGTTGAGATGCTGTTGGCGATTTCTTTTAAGAGGAGCGTTTTCCCTGCTTTTGGCGGTGCCACGATCAAACCGCGTTGTCCTAAACCTACGGGTGCAAGCAGATCCATAATTCGGGTTGACAACTGATTAGGGGATGTTTCAAGAACAAGCTTTTCTTGCGGATATAGAGGAGTCAAGGCTGGGAAGTGTAATCGTTCCGCTGCGACGGCAGGATTCTCGCCATTGACGGCGTTGACCTGCAGCAGCCCGAAGTAACGTTCGTTCTCTTTCGGCGTCCGGCATTTGCCCGAAACCAAATCTCCGGTCCGCAAATCGAATTTGCGGATCTGGGAGGCTGAAATGTAGATATCCTCCGTGCTCGGCAAATAGTTGATCGGTCTCAGAAAGCCGTATCCTTCCGGCAAAATCTCGAGTACGCCCTCCATGAACATCAAGCCGCTCTGTTCAGCCTGCGCCCGGAGAATGGCAAATATCAATTCTTTTTTCTTCAACTGGCCATAATAAGGAATCTGATACTTCTTGGCCAGCTTATACAGATCCGTCAGCTTCATGCCTTCCAAATCGGCTATTTGTAAATCCATTCAATAACCACCTATTCAATTATTTGTTTCTGTCGCAGCAGTTCCCTGCTGTCATGTAGTCTATTAGTCTATGAGAGCTTTACTAGGAGCATTACCCAAATCAGAGGGAGATATGCAGTTTCCACCACACATTTCCCTCATTTTGGTAAAAAAATCACTCTTCTTCGGTCTCACGCCACACGTCGGCACCCAGTTCGCGTAAATTGGAAACAAGATGGTCATAGCCGCGGTCGATGAATTCCACGCCGCTTACCTCCGTTATCCCTTCAGGCACCGTCAGTCCCGCAATGACAAGAGCCGCACCCGCGCGCAGATCGGTCGCTTTGACCTTGGCTGCATTCAGCGGGCCGCCTTCGATGATGGCAGAGCGTCCCTCCACGCGAATTTTGGCTCCCATGCGAACGAGCTCCGGTACATGTTTAAATCGGTTGCTATATACAAAATCACTAAGGACGCTGACGCCTTCCGCTTGCGTAAGGAGGCTGGTCATCGGTGACTGCAAATCCGTTGCAAATCCAGGATATATAAGCGCCTTCACATCCACATGCTGATACCGGTTTTTACCGATCACGCGGATGCTTTCGTCCAGCTCTTCAATGCCCACACCCATCTCGATCAGCTTGGCCGTGAGGGCCTCAAGATGTTTCGGGATGACGTTGTCAATCAGAACATCGCCGCGCGTAGCTGCGGCAGCAATCATATATGTACCGGCCTGAATCCGGTCTGGAATAATGGAATGTCGGCAGCCATGCATCTCGGTCACGCCCTCGATCCGGATGGTTTCCGTTCCGGCGCCCTTAATGACAGCTCCCATGGAATTTAAAAGTGTTGCAACATCTATAATTTCAGGCTCTTTCGCCGCGTTTTCGATAATTGTGGAGCCTTTGGCCTTGGCAGCCGCCAGCATAATGTTAATCGTTGCACCCACGCTGCTCACATCGAGGTAGATCTTCGCGCCCCGCAGCTCTTTGGCATGCAGGTGAATCGAGCCGTGTTCATTGGTCACGGTCGCGCCAAGCGCTTCAAAGCCCTTGATGTGCTGGTCGATGGGACGAGGTTCAAAATTACAGCCGCCCGGCAGGCCGATCACGGCTTCTTTAAATCTTCCAAGCATGGCGCCCATCATATAGTAGGACGCGCGCAGTTTCTTGACGGGTCCGTTAGGCATCGGAATGGATTTGATATCAGAAGGGTCAATTCTCATCTGATTGCCTTCCCATGAAACCTGCCCGCCTAATTCCTCAAGGATCTCAGCATAAACAGCCACATCGCTGAGAAGCGGCAAATTATCAAGTACGACTTCCGATTCCGCCAGGATTGCGGCGGGAATTAACGCAATAGCACTGTTCTTGGCACCGCTGATTGTTACAGCACCTCGCAGTGGGCGTCCACCGCTGATCATCAATTTTTCCATAAGCTTTCGGTTCCCCCTACATCACTTCGCAGCCGGAAATGGTTCTGATGCCCGTCATACAAGAAAAACGTCGTATCGACGTTCCTAAAGGATGACAGACGCAATAAGCGTTCGTTTTCGTAGCGATTATCCGGTTGTGAAGCCTCACAATCCGCTTGCGCTTTTTGATAACTTAATAAATGAAATGGAAAAACACCGGCTATGCGGTGTGCTTTCCATTTCATTGTATGCAGCATAAGACAGCCTAAAATATCTTAGGTGATTCCTATCGTCATGTTGCGGCCACGAAGGCTACAAGCGACTTTTGTGTGTTACGGGTGATTAAGCTTGATTGTTGGAACCAAACTCACGGATTTTGCCGACAACGGTTTCCTTGATTGCCTCGCGGCCTGGTTTCAGGAATGTGCGCGGATCGTAAGCTTCCGGTTTAGCGGCAAGCACTTCACGAACAACTTTGGTGAACGAGATTTGGTTCTCGGTGTTCACGTTGATTTTGGAAGTACCTAAGGAGATAGCTTTCTTGATGTCATGCGTCGGGATGCCCGTACCGCCATGAAGCACCAACGGAAGTTTCACAGCATTGCGAATCTCTTCCATCTCTTTGAAACCAAGGTTCGGTTCGCCTTTGTAAGGACCATGAACAGAACCAAGCGCAGGCGCCAATGTGTCGATGCCTGTCTCGTTCACGATGCGTACGCAGTCGTCAAGCTTCGCGTACATTACGTCGCCTATAACGTCATCCTCTTGTCCGCCGACCATGCCAACTTCGGCTTCAACGGAAACGCCTTTTGCGTGAGCATACTCAACCACTTGTTTCGTTGTTGCAATATTCGTCTCAATCGGGCTATGGGAATCATCGATCATAACCGAAGTGAACCCTGCGTCGATTGCTTCTTTACATTTCTCAACACTTGAACCGTGGTCAAGGTGAATGGCAACAGGAACTGTAACTTTCAGGTCCTCCATCAAACCTTTTACCATGTGTACAACGGTGCTGAATCCACCCATGTAACGAGCTGCGCCTTCGGAAACACCAAGAATGACCGGTGATTTCTCTTGCTCTGCCGCTTCAAGAATTGCATATGTCCACTCCAGGTTGTTGATGTTGTATTGACCAACAGCATATTTACCTTCGAGTGCTTTGTTCAGCATGTCTGTCATTGATACTAATGGCATGGTTTCATCCTCCTATAGATGCTTAGTTTGTCTATGGTTTTTAGCCGATATAACATACGGACTTATTATACCACATCGCGTCATAAATACTAAACAAGCATTTCCTAAATTGCTGCGAAGGAACTCACATTCTGGCAAAAAAAAGAATTCCGCCCCTTGAGCAGAATTCATCATTCAACCGATGTTGTTCGCGGTCCCTTTCAGCTGCATGTTGACGGCTTGCCGCATCTCGTCGATGTCGAAGGGTTTGGTAAAATGCATCAGTGCTCCAAGATCGGTCGCTTCCTTGATCATGTCAAGCTCTCCGTAGGCTGTCATCATGATCACCTTAATGTCCGGATTCATCTGTTTAATATGCTTCAAAATCTCAAGCCCGTCCATTCCAGGAATTTTCATATCCAGCAGCACCAAATCCGGGGCATGCATCTTCACGATTTCAAGGGCAGCCTTGCCGTTCGCCGCTTGGAACGTCTCATATCCTTCACTGCTGAACACTTCCACAAGCAGGATGCGGATCCCATTCTGGTCATCCACAATCAGCACTTTGTGTTTGCTTTGTTTGCTCATCCTTCCAACCTCCCGATACTTAAATCGTACAATGAGTATATGCAAACTCGAAAGTTCCTAACTTTCCCATAAACCGGCCATTATTTGTATTCGCCTGTAGATGTCGAATTCCTTCCTGTCCTAAAAAAAGTAAGAAAAAAAGATCGCGAATTTGCTGCATCCGAAATCGACAGCGCTGGACAGGAATTACGGACCTCAGCTCCACCCTTCGCGTAGCGACAAACCAATTTGCACGCAAAAAAAGAGCCTCTTCAAAAAGAGGCTCTTCCCAATTATGCCTGATGCTGGATCGAGGCTTTTACAAATTCACGGAACAATGGCTGCGGACGGTTCGGACGGGAAGTGAATTCCGGATGGAATTGCACGGCGAGGAACCAAGGATGTCCTGGCAGCTCCACGATCTCGACCAGACGTCCGTCCGGTGAAGTACCGGAAATACGCAGGCCCGCTTTCTCGATATCTTCGCGGTATTGGTTGTTGAACTCGTACCGGTGGCGATGTCTTTCGTAAACCAGCTCGTCCTGGTAGCAGGACTCCGCAAGCGATCCCGGAACCAGCTTGCAAGGATACAGGCCAAGGCGCATCGTTCCGCCAAGATCCTCGATATCCTTCTGCTCCGGAAGCAGGTCGATAACCGGATATTCGGTAGCCGGATCAATTTCGGAGCTGTTCGCGCCGTTCAGACCTACGATCGAACGGGCATATTCGATGACGGACACTTGCATGCCAAGGCAAATGCCGAAGAATGGAATGTTGCGCTCGCGGGCATAACGGATCGCGCTGATCTTGCCTTCGATACCCCGGTCTCCAAATCCACCAGGTACCAGAATACCGCCGATGCCGTTCAACGTCTCTTCCACATTGTCCGCCGTAATTTCCTCGGCGTTCACCCAGCGGATCTTCACGTCGGCATTGGCATCAAAGCCGGCATGGGACAGGGATTCTACTACGCTGAGGTAGGCGTCATGAAGCGCGACATACTTGCCGACAATCGCAATCTCAACGGTCTTCTCCAGCTTGGAGACGCGCTCCACCAGATCTTCCCACTCGCTCATATCCGGCGCAGGAGTCGTCAGCTTCAGATGATTGACAACAATTTCGTCCAGGCCTTCATCGCGCAGATTCAGCGGCACCTCATATAGGGAAGATGCGTCGCGGCATTCTACGACCGCGTTAGGGTCGATATCGCAGAAAAGCGCGATTTTGGCTTTCATCTCGGTTGAAAGCTCATGCTCCGTACGGCACACGATGACATTCGGCTGAATGCCGATGCTGCGGAGTTCTTTTACACTGTGCTGCGTCGGCTTCGTTTTCACTTCACCGGCTGCCTTAATATATGGAATGAGGGTTACATGAATATACATCACGTTCTCACGGCCAACATCGCTCTTGATTTGGCGGATGGCCTCCAGGAAAGGAAGGCTTTCGATATCGCCGACCGTTCCGCCGATTTCGGTAATGACCACATCCGAACCCGCTTCACGACCCGCACGGAATACGCGCTCCTTGATCTCGTTCGTAATATGAGGAATAACCTGCACGGTGCCGCCCAAATATTCCCCCCGGCGTTCCTTGCTAATAACAGAAGAGTATACTTTTCCTGTTGTCACGTTGCTGTTCTTCGACAGGTTAATATCGATGAAGCGCTCATAGTGTCCCAGGTCCAGGTCGGTTTCCGCACCGTCGTCAGTAACGAACACTTCGCCATGCTGGTAAGGACTCATGGTGCCCGGATCTATATTAATGTACGGATCGAATTTCTGAATCGTTACCTTGAGCCCTCTGTTCTTAAGCAATCTACCGAGCGAAGCGGCGGTAATTCCCTTACCTAGAGATGACACGACTCCGCCTGTTACAAAAATATACTTTGTCACTGTTAAAAACCCTCCTATATAATCTCCATAACTTCAGGCGACATATGATGTTTATCCTAACCCGTTTTCCCCTGATTCATCAGAGGGACCAACAAAAACATCGCTCGCTTCCAATAATGGTGAGCGAGCTGACCTCCGACCTATTACAAACCGCATATATTGACGCTAAAATGATCCCCATCGGGCTGCCGGTACGGCATAACGTTATGAGGCTTCAGGGCGAGCGATTCCAATACATCTTAATACTCTGCATATCTGAAACTTGGTCTTTCTATATTGGCCCGGAAGCTAGCGTCGTTTACACTTTCCGAGCCTTAAAAACAAAAAAGTGACCCCGAATAAATAACGGGGCACTTTTATATTAAACATATTTAATCCACAATCATAAGCCCAAGCAATAGTTTACTCTGTGCCTTGTCTGCTTGTCAAGAGAAGAACCAACCTCAAAATTCCCCAATCGGCCGACATCGTAAAACACGGTCATAAACCATGCGTACTGGCTTAAATTCCGAGCGGAATGACAGATTAATCTCTGTCGTCTTCCTCAAACTCTTCCTCTTCCAGTTCTTCTTCATCGGAATCCGCATCTTCGTCATCCAATTCCTCATCATCCAGAACAACGTCTTCATCTACATCATCGTCAGCATCGTCATCATCCGGGAAGAGATCGTCGTGATCATCATCTTCCTCATCGATGCTGTCGAAATCCTCTTCGGCATCGTCGCCGCTATAGGTATCCTCTTCATCCGTGAAGTCATCGTCATCATCGTCTTCATCATTGATGATCCGCGGACGTTTGGCGTTCGCAATCGGATCTTCGGACTTCTCCAGCGGATACCAGCGCTTTAGTCCCCACAGATTCGTTCCTACACATGCGAAACGTCCGTCTATATTGATCTCGGTATATAACTGGGCAATCGTTTCGTTAATTTCCTGTTCCGTAAAGCCGCGAAGCTTGGCCACCTCATTCATCAGGTCACGGTAATAATACGGCGTATTCGCCGCCTTCAGAACCATAAAAGCCAGGTCAACCATCGGGATTTCCTGAATCTTCTCCGGATCGATCTTTAAATTGAGCGGATTACTCACTAACGCACACTTCCTCTCACACAATCTTCACGTTATACCCTCAACATATCCATTATCAAAACTAAGTAAAACCTATTTGGAAATAAAAATCAAGTTTTTATGCTCCATTACCCATCAGATACCAAAGGGAAAAAGACGGAGACTATTCTCTCCGCCTTCTGACTGTACCCGCCCCTAGGATCGACTCCTTACGGGATAGATGAGAGAACCTTGATATTCTCTCCATGTATCTTATGTTAGCCCTGCTGCTTTGACACGGGAAACAGGGCCTATTTCCCGGAAAAAGGGCAACATCCCATTCGGGCACTCTCCCCGGCTCATACAATACTGAAGCAACGGTTCATCGAGAAGGGAGATTGCCACACATGGATTACACCCGGATCATGCAATCACTACTTGCAGAGACGAACCCTATGCGGAACGTCCGGGAAATGAACCGGCGGCTCCTCACGTTTCATGACCCTCAGCTGTACCAGAAATGCATCCGCGAATGGAACCGGCTCGCAGGGAAAAGGCGTTTCCCGAGTTCGGTCAGCCGCTCGCCGCTTACTCGCACCATCATCGCTCCAGCTCCCCAAACCGCGAAGTTTGAAGCGGAGTTTCGGAACGAACTGATGGTTGAAGAGGATGAACAGGTTCATATCCACGCCATACAGGGGACAATAGGAACGCTAACCGGGATCCCATGGGGTATCAAGCAAATCAAAGCCCCTCAAGCCTGGTCTACCTCGACAGGACACCGCGTGAAGATTGCCGTTATCGACACAGGGGTGGATTTCGGTCACCCGGATCTGAAGTATTCGCTGACCCGAGGGGTCAACCTCGTCCATCGCAACATCCCGCCTTATGACGACAATGGGCATGGAACGCATATCTCGGGCACCATCGCTGCAGCAAACAGCACCCAAGGTATGATCGGCGTTGCTCCCAGATCTGTCGTGTATCCGGTCAAAGCCTTTGATCACAACGGCTCCGCCTTCGTGTCGGATATCATTCTGGCCATCGACTGGTGCGTGCGGGCCGAGATCGATATCATCAATATGAGTTTTGGCATGCAGACCCGAAGCCGCACGCTGCTGGATATCGTAAGCAAGGCCAACCAAGCAGGCGTCCTCATTGTGGCCTCTTCCGGCAATGACGGCAAACGCCGTACCGCGGACTATCCTGCCCGTTATCCCCAAACGATATCCGTCGGAGCTACCGACCGCAGCCGGAGGATCCCCGGCTTCAGCAATCGTGGGCAATTTGTCGATATTTATGCGCCCGGAGATAAAATCGTGTCAGCCTGGCTGCAGGGAAAATACCACGAAATGAGCGGCACTTCCATGGCCACTTCACACGTCAGCGGAGCAATCGCCCTGCTTCTTGCCCAGAAGCCTGACTTGAAAAAAACAGCTACGATCAAGGCCCTGCTGCGGCGCACCTCCTCCCCCCTTAAGCTCAAAAAAGGATACAGCGCCTCCGATGGAGAGGTAAATGCCTTGAAATTTTTGCGCGAGGGCATGAAATTATAAATTCGGTTCATCGGCAACTGCAAACGCCATTTCGTTCACGCATTAAAAACAGCCGTCTTTCCTAAGAAAGACGGCTGTTGGCTGTTATGGCATATGAAAGGGAGGGCCCTTCTTACATGCGTTCCGGCGCCGATACGCCCATCAGGCGAAGCACGTTGGCAATGACCGTGCGGACCGCTCCCAGCAAAGCAAGGCGGGCCTGCGTTTGATTCGCGTCTTCCGTAATCACGCGTTCAGCTCTGTAGTAGCTGTGGAACAAGGAAGCCAGTTCATATACATACCGGATAAGCCGGTGCGGTGCATAGTTCTCCGCAGCAAGCGACACTTCCTGCGGGAGCTCTCCCATTTTGCGCAAAATGTCGTATTCATGCTCGGCGGTCAGAACGCTCAGGTTGACGTCGGCAAGCGGCAGGAGGCTAACGCCTTGCTCCTCCGCTTGGCGGAATACGCTGCAAATGCGTGCGTGTGCATACTGTACGTAGAAGACCGGATTCTCGTTGGACGTGGACACCGCCAGATCCATATCGAAATCCAAATGCGAATCCATGCTGCGCATGGTGAAGAAATAGCGGATCGCGTCCACGCCGACCTCATCCATCAGATCTTCCATCGTGACCGCTTTACCGGTACGCTTGGACATCTTCACCTTCTCGCCGTCCTGGAACAGGCTGACCATCTGGGCGATCAATACGATGAGTTTGTCCGGGTCATTGCCGAGCGCCTCCATGGCAGCCTTCATGCGCGGAACGTAACCATGGTGGTCGGCTCCCCAAATATTCAGGATCTTGTCATAGCCGCGCTCGTATTTATTGCGGTGGTACGCAATATCCGGCGTCAGGTAGGTATACGTTCCGTCATTCTTAACGAGGACGCGGTCTTTGTCATCCCCATAATCGGTGGTGCGGAGCCAGGTTGCCCCATCCTTCTCGTAAGCTTCGCCCTTGGCTTTCAGTTCTTCCAGGGATTTCTCCACCAGTCCATCCTCATACAGGGACGTTTCGCTAAACCACTCGTCAAAATGGACGCGGAATCGATTCAAATCGCGTTTGATTTTACCAAGTTCCTTCTCAAGCCCGAATTGACGCAAGAATGCCGTTCTCTCGCCTGGGTCCATCGATAGCAAGGAATCGCCTTTCTCGGCTACAAGCTCTTTGGCAAATCCTTTGATATCCTCGCCATGGTATCCGTCTTCAGGCATTTCGGCATCCTGACCGAGCTCCTGCAAATAGCGGGCTTCGAGGGATTTAACCAGGTTCACTACTTGGTTGCCTGCATCATTGATGTAGTATTCGCGCGTAACTTCGTATCCTGCAAAATCAAGCACATTGCAAAGGGCATCGCCTACCGCCGCCCCGCGGGCATGTCCAAGATGCAGACTTCCGGTGGGATTGGCGCTGACAAACTCCATCTGGACCTTTTGCCCTTCGCCCGTAGCGATCCGCCCGTAGTTATCGCCCTGTTCCTGAACCAATGCCACGATCGGATAGAGATACCCCTTGTCCAAGGTAAAGTTAATAAACCCGGGCCCGGCGATCTCCGCTTTCTCAATGGAAGCCTTTGCCGTATCCAAATGTTCCAGGATAGCTTCCGCGATTTGCCGCGGGTTCTTCTTGGCAATCCGCGTCAGCTGCATCGCTACGTTCGTAGCCAAGTCGCCGTGCGACTTATCCTTCGGAACTTCCAGCGTAATGGCGGGCAGCTCCTCGCGGGACACCAGTCCGGCAGCTACGGCAGCGTCTCCTACCGCCTCTGCAACCAGCCCGTTAATGTGATCTAATGGATTCATTGTCATGATTCATGTGCCTCCTGAATAGTCAAACTGATCGAAAAGTGTCCCGAAAACTCGTCAAACACATATAAATCATACGCCCAAGCCGCTCGTCCGGTCATGCCCTCTAGCGCTAGCTCCAGACGCTGGGTGTGCGTAGACAGATTAAATGAAGTGAACGGGGAGCGATAATACCCTGGCAATCGCTGACCCAGCTTAAACGCCTGCTCGGACTCCACCTCGCCGTGACGGATCAGCTTCAGCTCGTCCTCCGTCAGCTTGAGCATGGCCCGGGTTTCCCCCTGATGCGGTCCAAGCGCAGGCTCCGTATAGCGCACATACAGCACTTTCCCCTTGATAAACGCCTCTGCGGGAAGCTCCTGTATCGTATTCTCTCCTTCGTGAAGGCTCTGAAGACGGATGCTCACTTGTTTTCGGTCGTTCATGTACGTTCCTCTTTTCCTTACCTATTGTATTACTATATCCAGTATAGCCTTGCAATTCAAATGAGGATTTTAGCAAAAGTAAAGAAAAATGTCTTTCGTCTTATTTTGGGAGAGGTTGGAGCGCATCGTCAATTCCCGTATTTCTTGGCCCATTGCTCGCGCCATTCCCCGAAACTGTTGCCCGTGATTTCCTCCAAGGTCTTTCCATCAATAGAATAAGGGGCTCCAGCTAAATCGTTCCGATCAGGGAACGAGGTTCCCCCGATGACCTTCCCCTCCGACATCATCACGAATAAGGCCGTATTCGTATTATACATGCGGTCAAGCGGATGCCCGGAAACCTTGAAACGATAAGTGACAATTTCTTTTCCGTAGTAGTTTGCCGGATCTTGGCTCTGTACACTCCATGTCTGAATATAGGGGATTGCGCCGGTACCGGGTGCGAGAAGAGATTTCTCAAGCGTATAAGTAATCGGTTTACTGGAGTGGCTTACAATCTTATAGCCCAGCGATTTCACGTAAGAGGCCGCTATCTTCTGTTCCTCGGACATGGGTTTGCCGAGATGAACGCTTAGTTGCATGAATGAATATAGGATTACGATGCTTAAACCAATACCTGCCCATAACCAAATACGATTTCGCTTCATAAGCAGCCTCCCCATTGCGTCGACCTGGCCGTTCATAAGATTAGAATACCAAAAAATTGAAATCAATGGGCGGTCAAGAAAAAGAATAGGCCTGATTCAAGAAGAATCAGGCCTGATCCATACTATAGGTTACAGCGGAAGCAAGGATACCTTCTCCCGCACGTCCAGCTTGGCCACCATGTCGTTCCAGGCTTGCGGTTTCTCAGGCAGCACCGAATAGTATCGTCTCAAGAAGTTGGCAATCAGCTCCGCAGGCAATTCATCAACAGCATCGTCGCCCGGCATGAAGCAGAAATCAAGCCCGCTCACCGCCTCGCCATCATTGTTCCAGGAGGGATGCACATAGTCGATATCTGTGCGTTTGTAACCCAGATGCGACAGGACTTCGCGGCGAACGAACGGATCCATGGGTTTCACGCCGCCGAATGCATGGTCCTGCACCCGATATGGATCGTAAATCTCGGCAAACATGCCGAACAGCTCTTTGCCGTTTGCCGCCGCCAATTGATTCAGATCCTTCAAGCGATGTTGTGCCAGGAATCGGCCGATGCCGAGCCCTTCACGCCCGATAATGGTAAAATCGGTCATCGCCACGTTCCAGTCCTCGTAATAGCGGTATTCCGTCGTACCCACCACTTCGTCCTCATGCAGGGCAACAAATACCCGAATGCCCGGATCTTCGAGCGGCTCCTTCCATAAGCTGAATTCCAGCACCTCTTCCGGAGGGAACACTCCCTTCATGAGATCGTGCATTTTGCGGAACAAGGGATCGTCGATGCTCGTAATGCGAATATATTCCATCAATTAAAAGCCTCCTTATATATGTAATGAAAATATCTTTATATTCAGCGAAGATATCTGAAGCCGTAAATCACCATCCAATATAAACTCTTCACTCTCGGAACGGATTCTTCCATTCCATCAAGGCCCCGTAATTGCAGGACTCCTCATCCTCCAAATACTCTGCCGCTACCCCAACGGGCGTCCGGCCGCACCGGAGCAGGAAGGTAATTACGGGATCTTTGAGATCTCCCCGTACAACGGCATCCAAATATTCCGCGGCCGACATTTCGTGCGCATGCCGATGATAGCCGGGCATCCGTCCGCCGCCAAGCAGCCGGTCCAGTCCCCGTTCGACGGTCACGTGATACAGCGACTGAATCAGCCATTTGCCGAGTCCAAGCTTGCGAAAGCGCGGCCGGACGCAAATGTCGGCGATGTACAGCGTGTTTCCGTCCGGCTGATGCGTGCGGATGTATCCGTTATCCGTGGCCTCCGCCCAGGAGTGGGCAGGCTCCATCGGATCGTAATCCACAATGAGCGAGGTGATGGAGCCTGCGAGCATGCCATCCACTTCAACGCATAGCGCGCCCTCGGGAAACAAGGTGACATGCTGCATCAGCTGTTCCTTGTTCCACCATTGCTCCGGCGGATACGGAGGCGGGAACGTCTCGGATTGAATGGCGATCAGCTCGTCGAACTCCGCTTCGGTGTAGCCTCGAATGACAACCGGCACCGGCCGGGCGTCGTCGAATACATAAAACTGTTGATGAAACCGGGCCATTTCCTCCACACCGCCTTTATCCTATTTTTTCAAATCATGATAAAAAGACTTACTCCCAATCTGGATACAAATCCGTACGCCGGTCACGCCATGTCGTGACGGAGCCCTTCTCGCGCACTTGATACAATAAATCCAGATCGAGATCGGCGGTAATGATCATGTCGTTGTTCAGCTCTCCCTCGGCCAGCAGGCCCTTCGGCGGGAACGGAATATCGTTCGGCGTAATGATGGCAGCCTGCCCGAAGTTGGCACGCATCAGATCCACGGTAGGCAGCGATCCAACCGTGCCGGTCAGCACCACATAGATTTGATTCTCGATGGCGCGGGCATGGCTGGTATAACGCACGCGGTGGAATCCGTGGCGATCATCGGTGCAGGACGGACAGAAAATGACGTCGGCCCCTTTGGCCTTGGCCATGCGCACGATCTCGGGAAATTCGATGTCATAGCAGGTGAGCATCGCGATGGTGCCTTTTTCGGTCTCGAATACTTCGAGCCCTTCGCCGGCCCCCATGTTCCAGCCGGTTATCTCCGAAGGCGTAATATGAATCTTCGCCTGCTCCGCAATGCGGCCGTCCGGATAGAACAGATGCGCCACATTGTAAAGCTTCCCTTCCCGGCGAATGACGTGGGTCCCGCCAATGATATGCATGTTATATTGCTTCGCAAAGCCCTGGAACAGCTCGCGGTAACGGTCTGTGAAATCCGGAAGGTCATTGATCGTTAAAGCCTGGCCCTGATCGTCCCCGATGGACATCAGCTGCGTCGTGAAAAATTCCGGAAACAGCACAAAATCGGCTTCGAACTCCTCCGCCGTTCGGATATAATGCTCCGATTGACGGGCAAAATCGTCAAAGGATTGAATCGTGTGCAGATGATATTGCACGGCAGAAACGCGAAATTTCATGCTTCTCCTCCTTATGCATGGTTAGATGCTTTCATTATATCGGATTCCGGGCTTAGAGAACATGGGAACATCAAGTCGCCGTCAATTGGAAACCATAACTTTAATCACGTCCCTTACAGTATACGGTTATCATCGAAAGTACTTATGCCGAAGAAAGCTTGAATTATGAAAAAATACTCGCCATTCATACCCACGCTTAACAATTCTCCTGTATACTGTCGTATGTAAGCCTCTTGTCTACGCGATCAATCCCGGCCCTTACAAGCATACACCCGAGCCCGTTTTGACTCAGGGCTATCAGCTTGCCAAACTATAATGTGAGGTGTTCTGTTCACAATGATAACTCGTTCGATGGATTGGCTTCAGCAACATGACCACCTTATCTTCCGCTGGTTAAACCGCAAGATCAGCAACAAAATGGTGGATTCGATGCTCGCGCTGGTCACCCATATGGGGGGTGCTATCTTTACCATTGTGCTGACACTTTCGATAGCGTTTTTTGCACCGGAGCCGTGGGATACGATGGGATGGCAGAGCTTTATCGCACTGTCCCTCAGCTTCCTGATTACGGCTCTCATCAAAAAGAAACTGCGGCGCATCCGGCCATACCAGGCATTGGAAAAAGTGAGGTTTGAAAAGAAACCGATGAAGGACCATTCGTTTCCTTCCGGGCACTCGACGGCTATATTTTCCATCATCACGCCGTTTCTGTTCGTAACGCCCTGGCTGTCATTGATCTTGATCCTGCTGGCGCTTACGGTCAGCCTGTCACGGGTTTATCTCGGCTTTCATTATCCTTCGGATTGCCTGGCCGGCAGTTTCGTCGGCACCGCTTCGGCACTCCTGATCGTGCTTAGTTAAATAACCAGGCATTACCATACGGTCCTCGCGACTAATGATGGGATGCCTGGTTTTTTTTACTCCTTCTCATCTCTTCATGTCTCACCTAACAACGTTTCAACACCCGGACTATATCTGATTCATCACAGATTTACGAAAAACATGAAAAAAATTCGAACCATTCCCGCTGGTAAATCGTACTAACTTATACATTCATAATAAGGAGGTATTTGTTCATTGAAGAAAAGATTATCACGAATGCTGGTTGCCCTGCTCGCGGTTACGATATTCCTTCCAGCCGGAGCCATGGCAGCAGATAACAGCCAGACTGCCGCTGCAGGAGGGGGTCTTGAGAAGATCGCCGCAGAGAAAGCCAAGCTGCTCACCGAGACGTATGGAACGACAAGCGTCCAATATGCCCTGATCGACAACGGCAAGATTACCGTGTCCGGGCAAGCGGGCGTCAATGATATCGAAGGAAAGATCCCGTTGACCGAAGATACGATGTATGGGATCGGCTCCGCGAGTAAAGTGTTCACTGCCGCCGCGGTCATGAAATTGGTGGATGACGGGAAGATCAACCTGGATGCGCCTCTCGTTCAGTACATACCCGAATTCACGATGAAAGACGAACGCTACAAAAAAATCACGCCGCGCATGCTGCTTAACCATTCCTCCGGTCTGCAGGGCTCAAGCCTGAACAACGCGTTTTTGTTCGAAGATAATGACCCGCATGCACATGACACGCTGCTGAAGCAGTTGTCCACCCAAAACCTGAAGGCAGACCCGGGTGCATTCTCCGTGTATTGCAATGACGGATTCACGCTCGCCGAGATTCTCGTGGAAAAAGTGAGCGGCAAGGATTTTACCGCATTCATTCATGAACATTTTACCGAGCCGTTAAACATGGACCACACCAAGACATCCCAAGACACATTGGATTTAAGCCAAATGGCGGGCCTCTATTATCCGGCTCATCAAGGACAGCTGCCTAACGAGACCATCAATGTCATCGGAACCGGCGGCATCTACTCCACGGCCGAAGACCTGGTGCAGTTTGCGCAGATTTTCACCGGGGAAGCCGAAGGAATCCTCTCAGATCAGTCTGTAAAAGCCATGGAGCAGGAAGAGTATAAAAAAGGCCTGTGGCCAGAAGATGCCGATAATTCGTTCGATTATGGACTTGGCTGGGACAGCGTGAGACTGTTCCCGTTTAACCAATATGACATGAAAGCCGTGACTAAAGGCGGCGACACCATTCTATACCACGCTTCGCTCGTTGTGCTTCCGGAGCAGAACATGGCAGCTGCCGTATTATCTTCCGGCGGTTCGAGTTCAACCAACCAATTGCTGGCAAACGAAATTTTGCTGCATACGCTCAAGGAAAAAGGCACCATCAAGGAATTCAAGCCGGAAAAATCGTTCGGCAAACCGGTCCAAGCGGATATGCCTGACAATATGGCGGAATTCGCCGGTTACTATGGCGTGACGAATCAGCAGATGAAAGTCGACATCAAGGACGGCGAACTGTCCATTACCGTACCGATGGTACCGGACTATCCTGCCGAGAAATATGTATACACCGCGGACGGAACGTTTGTCAGCGCGGATGGCAGCATCAAGGTCAGCTTCGTTAAGGAAAAGAATGATCGCATCTACCTATGGGTAAGACAATATGTTTCGATTCCTGGACTGGGACAGATGGCCTTGTCGCAATATTCAGCCGAAAAAATGGAAGCGAACCCGCTGTCCAAGGAAACCGCTGCCGCATGGGCGAAGCGGGAAGGCGAAACGTTCTATCCATTGAACGAGAAATTCACATCGCTGATGTACTTCATTACGAAACCGACGGTAGAGATTAACAGCAAGAGCGGCCTGGAAGGATATCTGATCGACAAGCAGATCATCGATCCGGATACCGCAGTAAGCCAGCACCAGGTTCCGGCGATTGGCAGCCGGGATACGTCCGAATTCCGCTTCTATAAGGAAAAAGGCGTAGAGTATCTCGAGGGTGCTGGATCCCTGTTTATCAGCGGCAAGCACGTGAAGCCGCTGTATAAAGGGAAAAAATCCACCGTTACCCTGCAAGCCGACGGCTATGCCAAGTGGTATACCGTTCCTGAAGCAGCCGCAGGCAAAACCATGACGGTAACCCTGCCGGCGGAAGGCGCATTCGCCGTATACGATGAGAAAGGCACGGTCGTAAACTACACCGTGGTCAGCGGCTCCAACGAAGTTAAGCTCCCGGCTAACGGAGCTGTCGTATTCGCCGGTGCCCCAGGTTCGGCATTCGGCATCACCCTGCAGCCGTAATGAAGGTGGGCAGCGGGTTTACATGATTCCATGTCAATCCAAGATGACCTAAAAATAGAAGCACCTCAACCAAGGGCTCATTCCTTTGGTTGAGGTGCTTTTTTTCAATGAAATGGTCTTCGGCCAATTTCAGTCTCGAGGTCGGCTTACGTCTATTTCGACTTACGGGCTGCAATCGATCAACAGCTGTGACCCCGGGTGCAGACGGACCGCATGAAAAAGGGGCCCTAGCATTGATGGCTGGACGGAGGCTGCCGGGCCGGACATGGAACATTCCCCTGCCCAAGGCGGCAGGGAAACGAGGATGTCCGTCTCCCGTTCAGCCTCAAGCTTGGCGTGGAACATACCGGCATCCCGGTCCCATTCCACGGTGATCCGACCGGTATGGTATCTCCAGCCTGAGAGTCGGCCACTACGCCAGCGCTCCGGCAACGCTGGCAGGAGCTTCACCATATCCGGCGACACCTGCAGCAGCATCTCCTGTACGGCATTCACCCATCCCATGTTTGCATCGAGCTGTATCGGCGCTGCCGGCATATCCATGCATATCCCCATCCCCCTCCAATCATTATGGAGGGTAAACAGATTCGGCAGCAGACATGATTGCGCCAATGTATCAAGACACTCCAGCGCACGATCGCCTGCCCCCAGCCGCGCGTAAATGGAAGCCATATGGGCAAGCGACCAACCGCTTTGGGCTCCGAGTCGGCGCAGACGCACCGCCTTCTCAAAAGCGACGTACAGCTCTGGTGCTGATTCCCGAGTCACTTCATCACCCGGGAACAAGGGATAGATATGGGAGAGATGACGGTGATCGTATCGGTCCTCAAACGCGGGATCCAGCCATTCCGCAACGGCTCCGTCCCCGTTCGTCCGGTAAGGCGGAATGCGTTCCACCATTCGCATCCACCGTTCTTCCTCCGAACCGGGGCCGCCGACTAGCCGATTCGCTTGGATCAGATGGGTAAGCAGTTCCTTCATAATTGCAATATCCATCGTAGCATTGACGGTTGTCGGCATCGGGTGAGCCAGCTGCCTTCCGTCCTCCGGCATGAAATTGAGCGGCGTGTTCTCCGGCGAAACCGAAGGATACAGACGGTAGGCGCCGTCTTCACCGACAACTGCGAAGTCCTCGTAGAATTGAATGGCTTCACGCATGAACGGCAGCGCCTCCTCTCGCAAAAACCGGACATCTCCCGTATACAAAAAATGCTCATAATAATGCCGGGCCAGCCACCCGGCCGCTCCCGTCCAGTTTAGAATGACGGGTACGATTTGATTCGGCGTTCCGATCCCTGGCGTAGTCCCAGCCGGGATGTAGATTCCGCGACAACCGTACAAGTTGCGGGCATTGCCGCGGAAATCGTCCATTAGGCTCCCGTAGTAGCGGAACAAAGGGGGTACTAGTTCTCCCAAGCCCCCAACATGCGCGTGCCAATACATCATTTGAATATTCTCATTCGCCATATGGTGGCACCAGACAAGCCGGTAGTCTCCGCCCCACAGGCCATATAGTCCGAACGGCCCCGATTCGGCCGCCGTCCCGCTAATAAACAAATACCTTCCATAAGCCCACATTTTACGAACAAGCGAATCGGGCGCCTCGCCCTCGTAAGCCTCCAGCAGCAGTTCCTCGTTCGAACGCACGTCCCCGCTGGTCACGTTCAGCTTCAAGGATGCGGAATGGAACAATGGACCATGAAGCTCGGCGTGGCGCGTGAGAAGCAGGTCATATTCGCAATTTTCAGGGAAGTCGCTGAGCTCACGCTCAAGCTGCTCCCATTCCTGTTCACGCTTGCCACGGATAAATACTTTCACCAGTGCCAGGGCCCGTCGGGCCTTAACAAAACTTAACATCGTTCCTTCCTTGGTTGACTGTAAACTTCCGCCTTCACAAATAAGCCGCAGCACGGCCCCGAAATCTGTACCGTCATCATTGCGGCCGGCGTACCGGATAAACGTCCCTTTCGCCGAAGTGACCACGGATTCGGCCAGTTCCTTGAATTCCGGCGTATCCCCCAATCGGTCGCTCGGGTAGAGCGCCAGCCCAATCTCTCCCGAAATACAGTGACTCGTCCCGGCTTGAACCTCGATATGCTTACCGATCCCTTTCCTGCCTTCTGGGTTTATTTCTTGGTTAGCACATCCCTCGGAGCCAATCTCGTAAACGATGGCCCTATCTGCACGGGAGACGAACAACCGCCTTACGTATCGGATCGAACCGTCCGTCCAGCCAACCGAAACCTCACCGGTCTCCATATTGAGGGTTCTTCGGTAATGGCGGAACGCCCGTGTACTGGGCATGAACAGTTTAATCGCCGCGAGCGGGAAGCGGGAGGCCAGCCTCGTCCCGTATCCCCGCTCCCGTAAAGCGTTCGCCAAGCTCCAGCTGCCCTCCGCATAGTGTCCTTCATCCATCAGCCTGCGCGTTTCGGCAAGCGTCATGCTCACGTCCGGCAGCGGATCCTTCCGGCCCCAATGCCACAACCCCTCATGATTCAGCAGCACCGTCTCTTCATGCACGCCCCCGAATACCGAGGCCCCGACCATTCCATTGCCTGAGGGTAACCCCTCACGCCACATATTACGCCACCAAGATGCGGGATACCTCATGGTCAACATGTTCTCTTGACTCATCCCCGATGCCCGACCTCGTCCCCCGCTTGCAGCCTCTCCATTTCGATGCTGGCCAGCAGGAGCGGAGCGACGCCCATTAGCGAGTCTGACTACCTTTTCACTCAAATAATACTCGTACGATCCGTCACGGTATTTCCGCCCGCCCAATCCGGCGCCGTGGCATATGCCGTGAAGGTGCAGTCCTTCGGCATCGACGGTGAGAAAACGTTTCTTGATGCCGTCATAGGCACGTTCGACCACCCCGATGTCGATCTCGGCCAAATAATGAAGCCGAATGCCTTTGGCCAAGGCATAGGTCAACATGCAGGAGCCCGAAGCCTCCAAATAATTGCCCTGCCGTCCGTTGCAGTCCATCACCTGATACCACAGCCCGCTGTCTTGATCCTGGGCGCGTACGAGCGCATTGGCCATTCGTTCGAAAATGCCCATCAGCTGGCCGCGCTGCGGATGCCTTACGGGGAAATGCTCCAGTGAGTCCACTAGGGCCATCGCATACCAGCCCATGGCCCGCCCCCATACATGGCGCGAGCGGCCCGTTTCCTTGTCGCACCAGCGCTGCTCCCTGCTCTCATCATAAGCATGATGCAGCAGGCCCGTCTGCGGATTCCGCGTGCGCCGCTCGATGAGCAGCAGCTGACGTGCCGCTTCGTCGAACCATTCCGGCGCATCAAACGTTTCTGCGTACTCCGCCATAAACGGTGACGACATATAGAGGCCGTCCAGCCACATCTGAAACGGATAGATTTTCTTATGCCAAAATCCGCCTTCGTCTGTCCGCGGCTGTCCAACCAGCTGAGATGCCAGCAGCTCGGCAGCCCTGCGGTATTTCTCTTCTTCCGTCGTGCGCCACAAGGGCAGCAGATTCTTGCCTTTATTGATGTGATCGAGGTTATAGTCCTCCAGTGTATAGCCTGCTATCGTCCCGTCTTCTTGTATGAAGACGTCCATATGGCGCTTGACTGCTTCATTGAAGCGCTTCTCGCCCGTCCATTCGGCCAGGCGGCCCAGTGCACTCAAAGCCATGCCGGCCACGTAACCCCATTTGTTGGCTATATTCGGATGGTATCCGTCCACGCAAGCGGACAAGATCGTTTCTGCCACCCGGACCGGTATTCGTTCCAGGACCGTTGCTTCAGCCACGGTTGACCCCTCCCCTCTCCTTCGCTTTAGACCGATTGCGGCGGCAGCGAATCGAAATCTTCCGGCATGTCGACCAGATACAGATTGCCATAACCATTTTTATCGCTTGTAAACAAGAGTCGTTTACCGTCCGGATCAAAACGCGGATGCGCATGCACCTTCTGGGAATGAAAACTGCATCGGAGCTCGCACAGCATCCTCGGCCCTTGATAGACTCCTTTGGCGTCTTTACGCCATACGGAGAGGGTTTTGACCGACCCTTTGCCGTCGACAACGGCCTGACCGAGGCCGTCCGCATACGCATGCCACGTATCAAACCCGAAATCCGTCTCTTCCATGGCCGTATTGTCATACCGGATATTTCCGAAGAAATTGGTTCCATCCATACGGAAGCCATGGTAACCGATGGTAACGCCGTCAGGATAAAAAAATTCATGGCCGACCTTTTCTCCGGGTTCAAGGCGCTGGCGAATTCTCCAGGCCTCTCCGTTCCGAAGATCCAGTCCCCATATCCGGTGATCGACCAAATGCCACGGCCCTTCGTGGCAAAAGGTGATCAACCATGGTTCGACGGGTGATGCATTAATATGAGTTATAAAGCGATGGGCTTCATACAGGGTTTCAGGCTGCGTCTGCCCTTCCGAATCGATCCGCACGATCCGGCTGTGAGGAGCAGCCTCCATCAACTCCCTATGGCCGACATAGCCATTGCCGAGGTCTAGCTGCATGCGATGGGACAGATCCTCCTGTATGCAGGTGACGACCGAACGACCATCGGCAGGACAGCTCAGGTTGCCGATGTTGTACCCCTCTGGAGCTTCGTAGACAAGCTCTTCCTCCAATGTTGTCAGATCAAGGCGGCGTACGCTCCGACCCGTTTTGACGAAAGCGGCCCGGCCATCCGGTAACAGACACGCATCCACATCATCATTGTCCGGGTAATCCGTCAGCTGGAGCATTTCGCCGCTGATGACATCCATGCTGTACAAGTTCGAACTGTTTTCCCTATCCGATACGAACAACAGCCGCTTGCCGCCGTCATACCATCCGTTCTCCGTAAAATATAGATGATGACTATGAGCCTTATAGTCGGTCAGCTGCACCACTTCGACTCCGGTCAATCGGTCGCGATACTGCTTACGTTCCGGCTTCCACACCGTTCCCTTGGCCATATTCAGCCCTCCTGTCCGCAAGTTGTACAAGCCGAAGACGAAGCTAAAGCCACGGCTTCAGCCCCTCCCACTGCACCGTCCAGCCGCTTGCCGGAAATCCCGGACAGTGCAGATCTTCTTCTCCTTCCCAGCCGCAGGCCATCATGGCCACCGCCGTAAGCAGTCCGCCGTTACCCGGCAAATAAGCGGTCAGACCCGGTCGCTGATAGTTATGCCCGTTCGGCAAAAACGTGTTTTTCATTTCGTCCATTAACAGAAAATCGACAGCCAGATCTTGCTCGCCGAGCCGAGCAGCGGTCATGGCGCATACGGGAAAATCCCATCCCCAGGCCGATTCCCATTTCCAATCGTCCTTGACCTTCCACAATGTACGCCGCATGGTTTCCCGGTCGACAAGCTTGCCGGGAAGCACGCCTAATGCGCACAGCATGGACGGGTGGTCATGATTATTCTCCGTAAACGTGTCCGGCGCCAACTCATGCGCCAGGTAAACGCCGTCGAGTCGGGGCGGCGCCGCCAGATTATTCGCCACCTCAACCCAGCGCGGATTCGGCTGGATACCCAATCGATCAGCCCACTTTATAGCGATATCCAGGCCATATTTCCAATACTCCAGCTCATAAGGCGGGTTCACGCTAGTGTTCATGGGATGGCATTCTTGAGCCGGAATGAGCGGCGGTCCGAGATCGAAGGCATCTTTTGACTCATTCCAGTGGGCAAAGGAAACCATAAAGTCAGCCGATTCAAAGACGATGTCACGGAACCCGCGCAGCGTTTCTTGTGCCGGGTCGGCCTTATAGCACAGCTCCGACATGGCGATTGGGTGCGGCTGCTGCCAGATCAAACCCGGAGCGACCGGCGAAGGGCACGGGATACCGTCAAAACCGACCATTTTCGGCCAGCGTGCTCCCTCGTATCCCTGCGATAGCGCCAGTTCGCGGGCGACCGGCAGTATGCCGTTGTACCAGTCCAAACTTCTCCGCAGGATGGAAGCCCGGCCCCACAGCGCGAAATGGGCGGCATGCCACCAATGCATCTCCAAATGCGATTTGCCAAACCAGCTGTTGTACATAAGACCGGTCTCCTGGGGCGGCATCGAGCCCCCACTGTGAATAGCGCATAACCATTGCGACAAGACGACGCGGCGCTCCAGCTCAAAGGCTCGCGGATCCGAGCTGCCTGCGAAGCTGACTGCGCCACCGCTCTGCCAAAACGATTCCCAATGCCGGATGCTCGCCGAAACAATAGCTTCAAAGTCAGCCACACCGGGCGACCCAGCCGCAAAGCCTACGGAAAACGTCAGCTCCTCCGGTGATTCATTGGGGGATTCATCCTGAGACTCGCCAGGATTCAGCGTGAATTCATGTGTTTCCGTCTGCTCCAGCCGGCCAATATTCCAACGCCAGCGGACCGCATAACGCTCCTCGTCCAGCGTCCGCTCCAACAGGGCCGTTCCTTTCTCCTGCCGAACGAGAACGGTATCATGCCGATGATCGCTTTCCCAATCGGCAAACACCGATTTTGCCCAAGCCGAATGAGTCATATCCGGTGCGGGGAAACGGATGAATACCTGAAGCCGCCCTTCCCGGATAAGGGGCGAGATCACCCGCACGCCCAAAATATCAGCTTCGGGGTGGCACGCCGTCGTAACTTCGACCGGCACGCCGCGAATTTCGAACTTGCTCGATAGAATGCCCGTCCACAGATCGAGCTTTTGACGGAATTGGCCTGCATCGCTGTAACCGAGCTCTTCTCCCGCTTCGTCCAGAAATCGGAACGACAGCCGGCCTAGGTGAAGACGGTGGGGATTTTGCCGCAGCCATTGGTAAGCTTCCGGCTTATCCCCCGGCTTCATCGGATAGCCGACCTGCCGGCCGTGGGTCTCGAACATCTGCAACGCTGCATCCTTCGCGGAGAACCTGCCGCGCCCCCCCGTAAAATGCCAGCCCCAGTTCGACTGGGTGCCAAGCGGCACCTCATATTGTTCAGGAAATGTCTGCAGCCCGGTAATATCGGAGGTAAACGCGAATTCCCCGTTGCCTACCGACAGTGGCGATAGCGGATCCAGCCTGTCGAATTCAGGATGATGCCGCCAAACAATTTGCTCTCTCTCCATCTCCATAGCTCCTCCCTTCCCGGCTCCTTCATTCAAACAAGGCGTCTATCCGGGTTCTCATCATATCCCGGTATTTGCCCGGGGTGATATCCTTGAATTTGCGGAAGCTGCGAATGAAGCTGTTTTCATGCTGGTAGCCCACCATTTGAGCGATATCGGATATTTTGCGGTCGGTTTTGACCAGCAGCTCGCTAGCCCGCTCCATCCGCAGCCGGGTTAAGTAGTTATAGATCGTTTCGTTTGTCTCCTGCTTGAACAGCTGGCTGGCCAAGCTGCTGCTGATGCCGGTCGATTCTGCAATTTCCGGAATGCCGATCGGATCGCCGAGGTGCTGCTCCATGAATTCGATCATCCGCTGGCACATCAAGAAATCCTTGCTGCCGATTAAACGGCGGTAACGGTCGGCCAAGACCGAAATCAGGCCGGAAAGCTCCGCCTCGATATCTTCAATGTACAGCGTGCCCAGCCGACCTGCCGGGTCCCCCTCGGGGCCTTCTCCCTCTGGGCATATCCCTTTAAGACGTTCCAGCAGCGCCTGCAGCAAGGCAAGCGCCTCCGAAGGATACCAGTAACGGCTGCGGATATCGCCAATAATACGCCCAAGCAGCTCTATAGCCCGCTCCCCTTCACCGGTCTCCACAGCAGTCATCAACTCTCGTATGCCATCTTCCTGCGGCTGCATATCCGTCACTTCGTGACTGGATACATCCTGAAACGGCACGAGCTGACCGTACCCTTTATATAAACGGTAGGTTAACGCGTTCTCCGCTTCCAGCATGGCCTGCTTTAACCGGCAAACCTCGCTCTGCGGCATGCTCACGCCAGCGGACACGCTGAATTTCAGCAAACGGGACACCGTTTCGATCGCCTCGGCCAGCGGAGGCCGAGTTTCCCCGCTCCGCGGTTGAAACAGGATAGCCATCCGGTCCGCTCCGAAATCGGCACAGGCCACCCTCCATTCGGGCTCATGCAGCTCTGCCATGATATTGGCCAAGGCAAACTTCAGCAGCGAGTGGTCACTGGCCGGAAACCTGCGCGACCACGAATCATAGCGGTCGATCGACAGCACCGCTACCGTGACGGGCGCATCCGTCCATTCCGCAAAATACCGTCTCCACTTCTCGCGGATTTCGCGTCTGCCGCTCATATGACCCGAGTGAATATCATACAAAAACTTGGAAGCCGCATCGGATATCGTCTCGCGGATCAGCTGAGACAGATGCGCATGATTGCTGAGCAGTTCGCCAGCCAGCTTTTCCAGATCGATGCGATCCGGGCTGGTCGCCTTCCCGTTGTAGGCGCTGAACAGCTGCTTAAGCCTGCGCACCGGGCGGAAGGCCGCGGAGTTTACATACAGAATGGTCAGCACGCCGAGCGCAAGTGCCGCCACCGATACATACAGCACCGTGTCTCGCACCTTTTTGGACTGTGCAAGCAAACTATCCTGGGAGACGATGGATACGTATTTCCATCCGGTCAGCGGCGATTCGATTTGATTGACCAGCAGCTTCCGACCCTCATGGGAAAAATCCCCGAAGTGGTCTTCCTTCAGCTCGTGCAGCGCCTGCCTCACCGCTTCCGGTTTGAATTCCGAATTCGAAACCGAATAAAGAATGTTATTATGCTGGTCCACGATGTACCGCATGCTGTCGAGCTGCGACAGCGCCGGCGGATTCAATTTCGCGAACAGTTCAGCATCCAGCAAATTGACCGCTACGACGCCTCTTAATCGGCCCTGGATCATGATTTTGCGGAACAGCGTCAGCTCCGACCCTTTATTGCCCGCCCCCTCGGGGACATGCCTTTTGCGGATCATCATCATGTCGTCTCCGAATTCATCAGCGATACCGGTCCACTCGGAATCCACGAATGTGAGCTTGCTCGAGCTGTATCCCTGCGGAAGCGAAATAAAGCTTCCCCGCTCGACATCGTAAACGTATATGCTGTTAATGTATTTTGAGTTGCTGATCCAGGTTGAGAGCAGTCGGTACAATGTCGATATATTGGACACCGAGTTCTGATTCTCGCTCGTCAGAAAATCGTAGATATCGTCATTCACCGCGACCTGGACCGCAATCTTGTCGCTCTCCCGGATCAAATCGTCGATATATTTCATACTGATCTGCAGCATTTGGTGCTGCGGCTCGCTGAGCTCTTCCTGAAGCACCGATTTGGAGGTGTAATATGATGTCAGGCTGACGGCCAAAATGATCATAAAAACGGAAACGGTCAAAATGAGCACCAGCCTCGCTTGCGTATGGGCCAGCGTGTATTTCAGCCACTTGCCGATCGATAGGAACATATCAACCCCCGCTTTACTACCAGAATGGTTCCATTATAGCTCACGTTCCGCTCCTGCCGTCACGCAAATTTAAGCGTTTACAATTGGGCTGGCCCGCATCAGTCCGAGCAGCTCGACTCCGGCCAACAGCACGATGCCGATTCCGTGCGTATCATTCAAGTTCCACGATAAATCGTGCTTGTAGTACGCATGCGAGGTCGACCAGCTGCTGCCCTTGCACACGCCATACACATTTCCCAGGCGGTCGATGGCCCTGCTGGTTAAACCTTCCCACCCCGCAGCGGCGGATTGCAAGTACGGATCCGGGTCCTCCAGCCAGCCGTGGCGAATCCCCCGCGCCATGCCGAAAATAAACATTGCGGTACACGAGGCTTCCTCATAGGATTCAGGGTCTGTCAGCACTTGGTGCCATAACCCGTTTACTCCCTGCACACGAAGGTACCCTTCCGCCAGCGCGCGATAAAAAAGCAGCAGTCCCTCATAGTCGGGATGGCCAAACGGAAGCACGGCAAGCAGCTCTGACAGCGAGAAAAACACCCATCCGTTGCCTCGTCCCCATACCGTCCGGGAAGGCTGCCCATGACGTACATCGTATACATGCGACATCAGCTGCAGGTCGGGCAGGTATAGGTAGGACTTATACAGCAGAAGCTGGCGTGCTGCCTCGTCCAGATAGCGGGAATCGCCGGACAGCTCGGCGTATCGGCACAGGAACGGTACGCTCATGTACATATCGTCGCACCACATCGTAAGGTGCATGCTCGGGGAAACGCCGACTTCGCGATAAAGCGCCCCATCCTCAAGACGTGATTGCTTATCCATGATGTACCGGGCGATGTCGTCCGCTGCCTTGTGCACCCCTTTCATGGATCGAATTCGGTCTGCAAGGATGGCTAGCGCGCCGAACGATCCGCAATCGTCCAGACTGTCGATGTCGGACAGCTGATTGTTCAGCCCTGCCGCACCGAATTCCTCCCGATCCCATAAGGAATATTCGTAATGCCTCGTGGCAAACTCGACATGGCGGAGCACATATTCCTGGATGTCCAGGCGATTAAGCAGCCTGCCCGTCTCCAACAAGCCGTACATCGTGACACCAAGCGGATAATTCCAGCGGCCGAAAAGCTCATTCTCCAAAAACGGCCTCACACAGGCTCCCGGTTCGCTTCCTGTCCAGAACAGCGTCTGTCCGCCGTCAACAGCAACCGTATCCAGTCCGAAATAGTCGGACAGCTCAAGTTCTGCTTCCGCACGGATCGGACCCAGATAAAGCCACTCGCCGGTCAGGCCGTGCACCCTGCGCGGCGCGGTCAGCATCCCTTCAGGCGAGGCTTCGCTGACCTCGAACCCCCAGCCCTCTTGAACGTATTCGCTGCGTGCGGTAAGCTCCCCGCGGCCCGGAGGCACATCGATGGCAATACGGAATGTGCCTGCCTCCCGACTTGTGTAAACCTCCCTGCCGTTCCATTCAAACCGGACCGGTCCATAAGAGGTTCCTGACAAGGTCATCTTCTTGGCCGTTAAGGTCCGGTTGACCACGGCAGTCCAGGCGTAAGCGGCATATCCCGGCTTCCGCCCGTACATTCTCAACATTGGGCCGCCATCTGCTTCCCCAACGTGCTTTGCTGGCACGGGCAGCCACTGTGCACCCGTCCATGATTCGCTTTCCATTGAATCGGGGATGCGGGCAAGCGCCCCGTCCATCGGCATCGTCACAATCCATCCTTCCTCGCCCTCCCGCTCCATGGATGGAGCCAGAAAGTGAAACGGCTTGTTCTTGCGGTTGCTTGTGCCAAATACCGCTCCGCAGCCGTTTGGGCTCCGGCGGAATTCCAGGACGAAGTGATTCCATCCCTTGGTAAGCTGAATCCCAAGCTTCAGAGGCAATTCGCCTGCTGTCGCTTCTTCCCCTGGCGCCGAACCGAACCGCTTCCGGCCGTTATGGTACAGCCGAACTTGCCCCGTCCATTCCATCAGAAAGGGGAAGCTCTGCGGTTCGGCAGCCCACAGCTTCGTCCAGGCGTAGACCACCTGGCTCCCCGTCATCTCGGGGAACGTATCCGCGATGGGGAGTTGATAGCAGTGGTCGGCCCGCTTGCGGATCGGACTCTTGCGCGTCACCCGGTAAACCGGGGCATGAGGCGGATTGTCACCGACATAACGCTGGGCAATGACCGTTAGCGCATGCTCGATGTTACTGCCCTCTGTTTGGGAAGCCAGGCTTTCCGCCGGATCAACGTATCCTTTATCATTCAATAGGCTCACTCTCCTTCCACCCGCCCAGAACATCCGCTATCGCCACCGGACGGTGTTCCTTCACGGAACGCCACACGGCTTCCCCCGTTGCCACGGAATAGGCGCCATCCACAGCCCCGGACAAAATCGGGAACGGCCTTTCCCGGTTCTCACCGAGAAACAGGTCGTTCAGCAGAAGCGGGTCGCCTCCTCCATGGCCGCCTTCCCGATGGACGACATGGATGGTTTCCTTGGAGCCGAACAACGGGAAGTAGTCGATCGTCTGGATCGGTGTTGGAAAAGGGGTTCGGGACGGTGCATGATATTCGATCGTCTCCAACCGGCCTTTCGTACCGTTGATCGCCAAGCGATACCCTTCATACGGCAGCGAAAAGTTGACGGAATAGCTGAGCAGTGCGCCTCCGCTGTATTTGACGGTGGCCGCATACGTATCCTCAATATCGATCTCATCATCAAAAATACACCGGTCCGGGCGGTAGCCTGTATAAGGAAATTGCGGTCCCCCGCTATCCAGCTGACCGAGATGATCGTCCTGCACATGACGTGCGTTCCAGCGCGAATGATAAGCACAGCGGCTGGCTGAGAGGCAGGTTCCGCAATGGCGACCGTCTTCTTTGCCCGGATTCAGCTCCCCTTGGGCACCGTAATAATGGAGCGCCCCGTAGGCGAAGGCCTCGACCGGCTTTTGACCGATCCACCAGTTCACAAGGTCGAAATGATGCGTGCTTTTATGGATGGAGAGACCTCCTGACATTTCGCGCCGGCGGTTCCACCGTTTGAAGTAGCTGGAGCCGTGATACGTGTCCAAATACCAGTTGAGATCGACGGATGTAATCCGGCCGAGTTTGCCCTCCCACACCATCTCTTTGATTTTGGCGTGAATCGGGGCATAACGGTAATTAAACGTGACCGTCACCGAGCCTTTGCTCACCCGCTCCGCATCCAACACGCGCCGCGCGTCCTTACCCGTCGTGACCATCGGCTTTTCCGTGATGACATCCAGATCCCGTTCAAGCGCGGCAACAATATAACGCGCATGCGTATCGTCGCGCCCCGCCACGATGACCACATCCGGCCGAGTCTCGTCAATCATCTTCCCGAATTCCTCTTCACCGTAAGTTCCGACGGCGGTATGCTCCGGGAAGCGGGAGCGGTACAGCTCGAAGCGGGCCGGATCGCAATCCAGTATGGCAACCAGGTCGCAGCGCCGTACATGCGTCGTCAGAATCGGTTTGGCGAACATGCCGAGCGCACGACCGCTCACACCGCATATGGCATATTTCTTTTTCACTGTATGATCACATCCTTGAGTACCATTCCTCTACCCTCTTCGTTACTTCGTCTCCCCCTGCCTCATGCCAGCGGTCGACGAATTCATCGAACTTCTCCAGCGGCCATTCGCCGATGACGATCTTGGTTACATACTCCTGAAACAGCTTATGCGATTGAATGTCCGGGAAGCCTTCATACACGGTACTCGGAAGTCCATCCCCGGCGATCCGCTTCGCGTCCGCGGTACTCACCTCGAATATATCCTTCACCATCTGCTGCATGTCTTCCGGGATCGTCTCCTGAATCCGGATGTCCATATCCTCCTTTGTCGTCAGGTTGCGCATGCCGAGCGCCAACGGACGGCTGTCCTCGGCCGGAAGCAGCACTTTTTTGCCATCAACAACTTCATGCTGCAATCCTTCGATGCCAAAGCGGGTAAATTCATCATTCGACCGATCATAGAAGAAATCGAGCAGCTTCAAGGCGGCAGGGGCTTTATCCTGTGCCTTTGCCGGAATGATCCACTCTGGTTCGCCCATGCTCTTCTGCGTGACGAAGCCCTCAAAACCGTCGGCCTTTGGAAGCGGCATGCCAACGATATAAGCATCCGGTGCCTTTTGCTGCATGGCCGTGAACCGATCGCGCAGGTTGGCGGGAAGGTGGTACCAGCTGCCGACCAGATTATTATTGATTTTCGCTGTCCACACATCGCCTTTGTTCAGAAATGTCTCGTTGTCCAGCAGCTTCTCGTCGTATAACTCACGGGCAAACGCAATGGCAGCCTTCATATTGTCCGTTACGCCGGCATACTGGATTTTTCCGTCATAGACGTCCCATTCCGGATTCCCCTCCCACATCGCGACGCCGAACATGGCGAACAAATGGTCCATCCATTTGCCGAATTCGCGGCCCGTTGTAGGCAGTTCGTCCTTCAAGCCGTTCCCGTTCGGGTCTTCGTTAAGGAAGGCGCGCAGCACCTCCTTGTATTCCCCCGTTGTCTTCGGCATGGACATCCCCACCTTGTCAAGCCAATCCTGACGGATCAGCGGCGCTCTTTCCGGCACCAGGAACACTTTAGGCACATAATAGATTTTGCCGTCAGGCGAAGCGGATCGAACGACATCCCATGCTTCCTGCGGGATATTGTTCCAGACGTTCGGGGCATACTGGGGCAGCAAATCATCCAGTGCCAGCGCTCCTCCTTGCCGAATAAGGGTCTGCTCGATCCCGCCGATCGGGCGAAGAATATCCGGCAAGTCGTCGGATGCAATCATCAGATTGAGATATTCAGTCGGCTCCGATCCCGGCGGGGTCGTTACCAGCTGATATTCCACGCCGGTCCGTTCCGCCACATATTGGACATGCGGATTATCCGCGCCCGGAATCGTGCCGACACCCATGTGGCTTTTGAACACCTTTACCTGTGTAAGTTCTTGAGTTCCCTCCCCGCTCTGACCCGCTTGCGATACGCCGTCGCCCTTGCCGCCGCAGCCAAACAGCATGACTGCCGCAAGTGTCGCCGTGAACGCCGGTTTCCATGCCCCTTTCTGGAAAAACCATTTCGACATAAGTAAATCCTCCCCTTTTTCGGATTGGTTGTTATATCAAACCGGCTTCAAGACCGATTTCATATCGCCTGCCTCTCTTGCCTTATTCCTTTAACGAACCCAGCATGGACCCTTTGACAAAATATTTTTGCAAATACGGGTACACCAGAATGATCGGAATGGTGGCAAACAGGATGGTTGCCGCTTTCAAGGTTGTCGTATTGAAATCGTAATCCCCAAGAAACAGATTGACCGCAGCCAGCTCTTCGGGAGACTGCAGGTAAGCTCTCAGCTTCATTTGAAGCGGCCATTTCTCCGGATCCCTTATAAACAGCACCGCACGGGAGAAGGTGTTCCAGTATCCGACCGCGTAAAACAGACTGACCGTCGCCATCACCGGTTTGGATAAAGGCAAGTACATGCGGAACAATATGCCGAATTCGCTGCATCCGTCGATTCGCGCCGAATCGTCCAGTTCACTGGGAATGCCCATGAAAAAGGTCCGGATAATGATCATGTTGAATGTGCCGACCAGACCGGGAATGATGAGAGCCCACAAGGAATTCATCATGCCAAGCTCGCGAACGGTCAAAAAAAACGGGATCATCGGCGCGTTGAAAATCATCGTTAGCACAATGCCGAACATGACTTGTTTGCGGATCAGAAATTCCCGTCGTGAAAGCGGGTATGCCGTCATGACCGAAAACAGCATGCTGAGCAGCGTCCCGGCGATCGTAATATATACGGTAATCCCGAATGATGTCCACAGGCCTTTATTTTTTAATACGTGCTCCCAAGAAGCGGTCGTAAACTCCACGGGGAGCAGGAATACTTCCTTCGAATCGGCAGCTACCGGGGAGCTGAGCGATACGGCAAGCAGCTGAAGAAGCGGGAACAGCATTGTCACCGCAGCAGCGAACAGAAACACATAATTCAGCGTCTGAAACATTTTTTCTCCGAATGTCGCTTTCATCACCACAACCCCTGATCCGTTTTTCTGGCCAACCGGTTAAAAATCCACAGCAGTATAAACCCAATGACGGACTGGAACAGCCCAATGGCCGTTGTCATGCTGTATTGTCCCTGAAGCACACCCGCACGATAGACGTACGTTTCGATGATATCGCCTACCGAATACGTCATCGGTGTCAGTAAATTGTAAATCTGATCGAAGCCGAGCTCCAGGAAATTACCGATCTGCAGCAGGAACAGCACCAGAATCGTCGGAAACATCGTGGGCAGCGTTATATAGATCGTTTGTTTCCACCGACTCGCTCCATCCATGACGGCTGCTTCATATAAATTCGGATTGATGCCGGCGATGGCAGCCAAATAAATAATCGTTCCCCAGCCGACTTCCTTCCAGATCGAGGACAGGACGACAATCCCTCGGAAATACCGCTCCTCCTGCATGAACAGAATGGGTTCGTAGCCGAACCAGTCCCGCACCGCATTCACGACCCCTTGGTTGGATAACAGCTCGAAGACGATCCCGCCGACAACAACCCATGATAAAAAGTGCGGAAGATAGAACATGCTTTGCACGACCCGTTTTGCCAGCATGATGCGGATTTCATTGAACAGCAGAGCCAGCACGATCGGAGCCGGAAAACCAAAAACAAGCTGATAGAAAGCGATGACCGCCGTATTGCGCAGCACGTTGTAAAAATCCTGGTAGGAAAAAATAAATCCAAAATTATCCAGTCCCACCCACGGACTGCCAAGGATGCCTTTGAAAATCTGATAGTCCTGAAATGCGATGACACTGCCCGCCAGCGGTACATATTTAAACACAACATAATAGAGAATTCCGGGTATGATCATGAGATACAGCATCCAATGCTTGCGGATGTTGGCTATGTACCGGTTACGGGATGTCCCTGGATGCCGGGCGGTTATCAAATCCTCGCGCTTTAACTCGGGTGACTGGGCTGCCATCGTATTCGTACCTCCTTTTCGTCGATATGGTCGATGTAACGCCAATATTAACGGCTTCCGATAAATCGGCACAATCGTTCAATCCAACACGCAATGAGCAGATCGCCGATTCTTCCCACAGCTACGCGTATCGTGTACCCATAAATGGAGTTGAAGTCGAGCTTGAAATTAGGGAGGAGCAAGCAAACGGAAGGAGGGTAAAAAGGATTTGTTGATGGGATGGAGGATGGGTTTGGTTTCATTTCGAATAGAAAAAACCAGCTACCTGCAGCGATAGAGAAGGTGGCTGGTTCTTCATTCAGATGTTGTTAGGAAAAACATATACACACAAACGTGGTCCTGATAAAATCTGCAAAACGATTTGTTCATGAAAATGCCTCATCACAAATCGTTTGTTTCGTTATACAGCCGACCGTCTATTGTCCCTCCGTAGATTCGGCGAGATTCTCGAGTGTGGACCTCAAGCCTTCATCGTGATCTTCCTTCCGTACGCCTTCGGGCACATTCTCACACACGATCGTGACTTGGGTGCCTTCCGCAAGCGGCTCCAATGCCCATGTCATCTTCATAAACCCTGCATAACTGGGATCATCAGACTCAAATTCGACCAGCTGCACAACCTTCTCTTCGTGAACAAACTCCAGAAACTTTCCTTCAATGACGTCCGTATTGTCCGAAGACTTACCGGGTGCCGAGTGATCGGTATCGTTATAGGTAAGTATCATTCGATAAGTCCCACCCTCGCGGGCATCAAACGTGTCGACATGGCCTGTCATCCCTTTTGGCGGAAGCCACGAAGCCAGCGCCTCCGGATTCAAGAATGCCTGATAAATCGTAGATGGCGACGCCATAATAACCCTTGATGCCGTGTCGGTTCTCTTCTTGCTTGAAGCATTCGTCATGATGTAACCCTCCTTAATAAATCTGAATCTATCTAAAGTTTACACCATAGAATCGTCGAGGATTTCTTCTCAATTGCTCGGGCAAGCAACCCCGATACCGCGGGCTTCGATGAGGGGACGGTTGCTTTTTCTACCACAGCCGAGCGGCAGTGACAACTCGGCTGATACTCCCGGCCCCGAGCATGCCCGTCAGGGCAGCTCACGCGAGGAGGCCTCCAACAAATGCGAAAAAGCAAGCCGTCCCCGATAGCCGCTAGGCTTAGGTCGGGAGGGCTTGCTTTTTCTTCATCGGCCGAGGAGCAAAGCCTCGGCCACATATGGGCGCTCCAGAGGCCACGAGGGCGTCCCCGCAGGGGAGACCGAGGAGTGGCCGGGCACAAGCACCAGCCCCGCTTCGATCTCCACAGCCCGCTGAACGCCAACGTTGCGGGTGTCCAGAGGGCAGCGCCCTTGGGGCCCTCCCTGGCAGGGAGGGTTTGGGTGGATGGAATCCCCTACTTCACGAATCCCAGCAGCATCTCGCGAATCAGCTTCGCAGCCACGATCTGGGTCTGCTCGGTCGGATCGTAGATCGGCGCCACTTCCACGAGATCGCAGCCAACAACGTTCACATCGGAGTTTGCAATCAGATGTACGGCTTCCAGCAGCTCTTTCGACGTGATGCCGCCGGCTTCTGCCGTACCGGTGCCCGGTGCGGCAGACGGATCCAGCACGTCGATGTCGATAGTCACGTAGACCGGACGGTTGCCCATGGAAGGCAATGCTTCCTTCAGCGGAGCGGCTACCTCAAACGGGTAGAAATTGATGTTCTCGCGTCCATACTGGAACTCCTCGCGGGAGCCGGAACGGATGCCGAACTGATAAATGTTCTTGCCGCCCATCATGCCCGCCGCCTTGCGGACCGGCGTGGAGTGGGACAACGGCTCTCCCTCGTAATGCTCGCGCAGATCGGCATGGGCATCGATATGGATCAGAATGAGATCAGGATACTTCTCATACACCTTCTGAATAATCGGCCACGATACGAGGTGTTCTCCGCCGAGTCCGATCGGGAACTTCCCGTCGTCCAGCAGCTTGCCTACATAATCGCCGATCACTTCAAGACTGCGACCGGCATTGCCGAAAGGCAGCATCAGATCGCCTGCATCGAAATAAGTGATATCTTCAATGCTCTTATCCAAGTACGGGCTGTACTCCTCCAAGCCAACGGATGCTTGGCGGATACGGGCCGGGCCGAAACGGGAGCCGGGACGGTAGCTAACCGTGAAGTCCATCGGCATACCGTAGATGACAGCCTTGGATCCTTCATAATCCTCGGAGCTCAGAATAAACACGTTGCCGGAATAACCTTGATCCAGTTTCATCAGTTTATGCGCGCCTCCTTATTTCACCAAGTCTTCTACGAATTTCGGCAGCACGAAGGCGGCTTTATGCAGACGAGGCGAATAATACTTCGTATCCATCTCATCAATCGCAGACTCGTCCACTTCAAGCGGATCGTATGTTTTGCTGCCCATCGTAAAGGTCCACAGACCGCTTGGGTAGGTTGGAATGTTCGCTCCATAGACACGCACGATCGGGAAGATTTCCTTCACGTCTTTGTTGACCTGCTGAATCAGGTCCGCTTTGAACCACGGATTGTCCGTTTGCGCCACGAAAATACCGTCTTCCTTCAGCGCCTCATAGATCCCTTGATAGAAACCGCGCTCAAACAACGGAGCAGCCGGACCTACAGGCTCGGTCGAGTCCACCATGATAACATCGTATTCGTTCTTATGCTCGATAATGTGCATATATCCATCGTTAACCAGCACTTCAACCTTCGGATCGTCCAGCTTGCCGGCGATCTCAGGCAAGTACTGCTTCGAATATTCAATAACTTTTCCATCAATTTCAACGAGTACGGCCTTCTCTACGCCCGGATGCTTGATCACTTCGCGAATGACGCCACCGTCTCCTCCGCCGACAACAAGAACCTTCTTCGGATTTGGATGCGTGTTCAGCGCGGGGTGAGCGACCATCTCATGATAGACGAATTCATCCTTAATCGTAGTCATAACCATACCGTCCAGCACGAGCATGCGCCCGAATTCCTCGGTATCGATCATATCCAATTGTTGAAACTCCGTCTTCTCATGTACAAAGGTCTCCCGGATTTTAGCCGTAATGCCAAAAGTCGGGGTTTGCTTCTCTGTGTACCATAATTCCATCGTCACTACCTTCTTTCCGCTAGAATAATGTTCAGCCGTCCAGATCCAAGCCGTAAAACTTTATTCGGGGCAGATGCCTTTAGCTTACAGTTTCACACTTTTCCTATTGTACCAAACAAATTAGATTATATTAAATCAAGCCCAAATTGCAACCAAAAGTTCCGGTACATGCGAACGGAAGCAAAAACATCGCCCTTTCCGATGAATATCCTGACCGCTGCAGCCCCATACTGTATAGAAAAAGAAGGCAGCCAAGGAGAATTTGAGTACATTTCCATTTTTGGCGGCACAAAGGCCTTGACTCTACAAAAGGACTGGAAGGAGAACATCTGATGCCGGGGCAAAAAAAATCACCCAAGCGCAAACGTCGTTTCGTCCGGCTTGCTACATTTCTGTTCGTACTCCTTGGCATTTCCATCATCGCCGGCGGCATTCTGCTCGCCTATTTATTTATAACGCCGCTGCCGGTCGCGGAAACATCCCGCTACTCCCGTCTGCTCGACAGCCAGGGAGATTTGATCGCCACATTCTCAAGCACGGGACATACATCCGAGCAGGTGAACCTGGCCGACATATCCCCCCTCCTGATTCAGGCCACCTTGGCGGTGGAGGACCGAAAATTCTATGATCATCCCGGGTTCGATATGAAGGGCATGGCCAGGGCCGTATTGGTCAACCTGCAGCATATGGATCGCAAACAGGGAGCGAGCACGTTAACCCAGCAGCTTGCACGAAACTTATACCTATCTCATGAAAAAACATGGACACGAAAACTCAAGGAGGCCAAATTCACCGCCCAGCTTGAGATGAAATATACGAAAGATCAAATTCTCGAAATGTACCTGAACGAAATTTATTACGGTCACGGCGCTTACGGCATCGAGTCGGCGTCGCTGCTGTATTTCGGCAAATCGGCGAAAAACCTGACCTTGGCCGAAAGCGCAATGCTGGCCGGCATTCCGAAGGGGCCCACGTATTACTCGCCCTACAATCATAAGGACAACGCGGTCAAAAGACAGCAAATCGTCCTGAATGCCATGGCAGAGACCGGATTCATCACGGAGGCCGAGGCGGATAAAGCCGCTTCGGCCAAGCTTGCCCTGCTCCCGCAGGACCGGCAGGAGAATAAAGTAATTGCCTCCTACTTCCGGGACTATGTCCGGGGTCTCGTCACCAAACAGTTGAACATCACGGACCAGCAGCTCGAACAGGGCGGCTTGAACATTTATACAACCCTGGATCCGCGGGCCCAGAAAGCAGCCGAAGAGGCCGTATCCGAGGGCATGGACAGCAAGAGCGAGCTGGAGACGGCGCTCGTATCCATCGACCCGCGAAACGGCCACATCAAAGCTATGGTCGGCGGTAAGAATTACCGCGAGAATCAATACAACCACGCGTTGGCCAAAACCAGGCAGCCCGGCTCCTCGTTTAAGCCGATTATGTATTTAACGGCCATTGCATCCAAAGAAATGACGAGCACCAGCGTGTTCAACAGCCAGCCTACCCTGTTTCATTACGATAACAATCGCAAAACGTACCAGCCCAGCAACTTCGGCGATAAATATTTAGGCGAAATCCCCATGCGGGAAGCCATTGCCGCCTCGGATAACATCTATGCCGTAAATACCATCATGAAGATCGGCCCGGATAAAGTCGCCGACATGGCGAAAAAGATGGGCATCACGAGTCCGCTGGAGCCCGTTCCTTCGCTGGCCCTGGGCACCTCGCCCGTCAGCCCGCTGGAGATGGCCTCCGCTTACGCCGTCATGGCTAACAGCGGCAAGCGGGTCTCCCCTGTCGCCGTGCTAAGCATCACCGACGCGGCCGGCCGCAGCTTGTTTACGGCTCCGGAAGAGGAAGGTGAACAAGTAGTTGAGCCTTCCGCAGCTTACGTGATGACGCGCATGATGGAGGGGGTATTCGAGACCGGCGGAACGGGTAACCGCGTCTCCACCCTGATGAAACGGCCGGTAGCCGGAAAGACGGGCACGACCGACACCGACGCCTGGCTCGTCGGATATACCCCGGAGCTGTCGACGGCGGTTTGGGTCGGGTATGACAAAGGACGGGAGATCAGCAAGGTCGACGGACGGCGCGCAGCGCCGATCTTTGCGCAGTATACGGAGAAGGCACTGGAGAACGTGCCGCCCAAGATTTTTCCGATCCCGGATGAAGTCGTCAGCGCGTATGTAGATCCGAAGACGGGCAAGCTTGCAGGCGCCGGCTGTCCGGACAAAATGCTGGAGGTTTTCGTCAAAGGGACGGAGCCCATGGAGTATTGCGACGAACATGAGGGCGGGGAGCCCGCCAAGAAGGCTAACCCTGCAGATGCTGCCGAGAAACAGGAGGAACGTTCCTGGTGGAAGGATTTCAAACGATGGTGGGTCGAATAAACGGATAACCCGTCACGTCAAAAAACAGCAGGCTCTTTTTCCGGGACGTTCCCGATAAAGAGCCTGCTGTTTTTCTCTTTTTCACGATTCTTTATGTAGATGGCTTCTTATAAAATGCTCATATATTCGATCATGGAGCTGCCCAGAAGCACGATGACAAGCATGACTGCAACGTAGACCAGCAGGATCGCATATAGCGGATCCAGGCCGCCGGCCACTCTTCTCTTGTAGCCGGTCATGACGCATAACGGCACGGTCATCACGGTGCTGATAAACGCTAGAAGGATGATCACCTTGGATATATCGCCATTCAGAAACAGGAACAGCAGACTGATCGCATACAACACAAGGTATAGCGGCAGCAATGTGCCGAACCTGGCCATGACTTCTTTCAGCTTCGCAGCCGGGTTAAATGACAGCTTGACTGCAGCGAAGGTAAAGACGTTCAGCAAAAACAAGAAAATCGCAATCCATACAATAGGCTTCAGGACAAGATCTACAAACGCCCCCTCCGGGAGTCCCTGCAGTTCATGATGAAGCGCTGCGTACAGCGCGAGCGGAAAGAGCACGATATAGAGCAGCATGGATACGATCGCGTTTAAGAACTGGCTGTTGTCCGTTACGGCAGCTGCGCTGAAGGGATGCCTTAGCCCCTTCAGGAAATGGTCCCTATAGAGCTGCCCATACAATTTTAAGCTGGTCCAATAAGGATTCGGCCCCTCTTCTTCTTCGGCATGCTGGCGGCCTGCTGTAGGAAATGAAATATCCGGTGGAGTATACACCGGCAGAGCAGCTTCTCCTTGGCGCACATGAGAAATCTCCCTATTTATGCTTCCGCCTCGCCTGGCGACGCCGTAAATTTCCGACGAGGCAGCTTGCTCCTTCATGGCCGCAAAGACGGGGGAATCCTCGATAATCAGCCTGGCCCCGCATTTCTTGCAATATTTCCCATCTCCCGTTTCATATCGACATATCGGACAAGTCATACTCCGGCCTCCCCTGTTTATACACATCCGCAAATCGAAGGATAGGTATTAGATAATGTACACATTCGAGTCGAAACGATGGCCCGTACAGGATATGATGCAGCGCTTGAGGCGCCTGGGCCGAAGATACTCTTCCTGTGCGAATTTTACATCTTTTTGCTAATAGTATAAGTTGGCGTGAAATGAAATGGAAGGATTTTCTGTGCGACCGCTGCGCCTAACGCTGGAATGGGTTTATATGATATGACTTGCCGGATCATAACCTGCGCTGTGAAAAGCTTGTGAACAATCAAATATTCGTTTGAATATCATGTGTAAATCGGGTATATTATGACTAACAATCAAATCAACGTTTGAATATATAAAATAAAGAGCACTTATTGCTCCTATTTCAAGGAGGTTGATCTTATGAATGCCCGAACAATGAACGAGGATGTGGCTCTGGAGCTGTGTGAAACGGAATGTCCTTCAACCGAGAGGGTTGCTTTGTTAAAAGAAACGGTTTCGGATGATGATATGCTCGGCATGGCCGAGATCTTCAAGGCGCTGGCCGACCCGACGCGGGTCAAGGTAGCCTATATGCTGGACCGCGGCGGCGAGCTATGCGTTTGCGACGTGGCTGAAGTTCTCGGAAGCTCCACCGCAACAGCCTCCCATCATTTGCGCACGCTGAAGAACAAGAATATCGCCAAATCACGCAAGGCGGGCAAGAATGTATACTATTCGCTAAAAGACGACCATATCCGGACTTTGCTTCATATGACGCTGGAGCACCAGAAGGAGAGGGTGTAGATGAGCACGGACAACCATCAGCTATCCAAAACATCTCCTGACGCAGGTGGCAGCAAACTTGTCGAATACAAGGTCCAGGGCCTCTCGTGCCCGAACTGCACCCGTGAAATGCAGGAGGAGATCCAGAAGCTCGACCATGGAGGCGACGCCCGGCTGAGTTATAACAGCGGAAAGCTGACCCTTTCCCCCCAGGTGAACCTAAACCGGGTAGAAACCATTTTGAAAAGTGATGGAGCCCGAATCGTTTTCGCTCCCCAAACAGCCCTTTCGGCTGCCGGCGCTGATGTTCAGCCTGCCTCTTCGCCGCACGCGCATGGTGCGTCAGATGAACACGACCACGGACAAAGCCATGGACATGGACATGAACACAGCCATGGCAGCGAACGAAAAATGAAGTGGCTGCTGTCCATCTCGGCTGCGTTTTATCTGCTAACTTTTCTATTAGAAGGGAAAGCCGCCGAGCCGGTTGTGATCGCATTATACGCAGGTGCCATGATATTGAGCGGGTATACGACGTTTTTGCGCGGACTGCGTAACCTGACCCGCTTCAAATTCAATATGGATACCCTGATGACCGTTGCGCTCGTAGGTGCCGTCATTATCGGGGAGTGGCGGGAAGCCACGCTCGTTGCCATTCTGTTCGGCCTCAATGAGCTGCTGGAAGGCTACGGCATGAACCGTGCCCGCCAATCCATGGAAGCGCTGCTGGCCGCAGCGCCGAAGGAAGCCGAGCTTTGGGTAGACGGTCAAACCAAACGCGTGCCGATCGAGAGCCTCTCTCCCGGAGACGTTGTCCGGGTAAGACCTGGCGAGAAAATTCCTTCAGACGGAGCGATAACCCAGGGAACCGGCGCGGTGAACGAAGCTGCTATAACCGGAGAATCGGTGCCTGTTACGAAACGGGAGGGCGACGCCGTCTTTGGCGGCAGCGTAAGCACCGATGGCGTGCTCTACATCGCCATATCGAAGGCCTATCAGGATTCCTCCCTGGCCAAGATCATGCATCTTGTGCAGGAGGCGCAGGACAGCAAGACGCCGACGGAGCTATTCATCGATAAATTTGCTAAATACTATACGCCCGCCATTATGATTATCGCGTTGGCTGTTGCGCTGATTCCTCCGTTGCTGCTGAATCAGCCCTGGATGACCTGGGTCTACCAGGGGCTGTCCATTCTCATTGTCGGGTGTCCTTGCTCGCTCGTGCTCTCTTCGCCGATAGCGCTGGTTAGCGGGATGACCCGTGCGGCACGCAACGGCATTCTAATTAAAGGCGGAGTCCATCTGGAGCAGCTTGGACGCCTGGAAGCCGTCGCTTTCGACAAGACGGGAACCCTGACCAAGGGCGAGCCGGCCGTCTACGCGGAAACCGTATATGATGAAGAGAAATTTTATGCCGTGGTAGGCGCGCTGGAGCAATCCTCTCTCCATCCGTTGGCCAAAGCCGTCATGAAACATCTGGAGATCAAGCAGCCGCAATGCATGTTTAATGAACCTCGACAGATAACGGTGCTGCCGGGTGAAGGCATTCGGGCTGAAATCGGAGGGAAGCTGTTCTGGGTGGGCAGCGAGGAAGTGCTGAAGCATGTGAGCGGCCCTCAAGATCAAATCCGTGCCATTGAGGATGACATTCGGAGAATGAAGGCCCAGGGGTACACGATCGTTGCCGCCGTAAGCGAGGAGCGCGTATTAGGTCAATTCGGTCTTGCCGATGAGATTAGGCCGGAGACCGCAGCCGTTGTCCGCAAGCTTCACGAGGCTGGAATCGCGGATACGGTGATGCTGACGGGCGACCATGAGCAATCGGCGCAGGCGATCGCGAAACAATCCGGCGTATCGCGAGTGTTCGCAAGCCTGCTGCCGGAACAGAAGGTTGCCAAAATCAAGGAGCTTAGATCCCGCAAAAAGACCGGCATGGTCGGCGATGGCATTAACGACGCCCCTGCATTGGCCGCTGCCGATCTGGGCATCGCAATGGGAAAAGGAACGGACAGCGCCATCGAAACCGCCGACATCGTATTGATGCAGGATCACCTTGGTAAGCTGCCCGGAGCCATCAAGACGGCAAGACGCGTCAACCGGATTATTAAATGGAACATCGGACTTTCTTTGTCGTTGAAGGCCATCGCACTGCTGCTAACGATTCCGGGCTGGCTGACCCTATGGATCGCGATCATATCGGACATGGGGGCCACCATTATCGTTACCCTGCTGGGTCTCACCATTCTGCTTGGCAAGGATCAGGAGCTGCAATCAGGACATTGATATAAACCGGAGCTGCGTCCCTTCTGGGCAGCTCCGGTTTTTTAGGTTCTCATGCTCCTTCTCCCCTCAGCTTTGCTTCATCGCATATATCATTTTTTACATGATTTTTCGATTTGATGAAACATTTCCCATTATTTAGTCGTTTATATAGGCGGGAGTGAAAACCAGAAGGAGGAAAGACATGAAATCCGTACAAATCATCAAACTAGCAGGTACCGCATCCATAGCATTGTCTTTAATGCTTACATCCTCATCGCTCGTAACCATTCCTGCCCATGCGGCAGCAGCCTCCACATCGCAGAGCAAGGCAGCCTGGAGCACGCTCGATGTGAAGCATAAACCTTATACGAAAAAAGGCGTCGTGTTCATTCCACTGAAGGAAGTTTCCGAACAGCTGCAGCTGCAGCTGACGATCCCTGGAAAGAACGAGCTGTACATTAACAGCCCGACCCAGTCTGTTCGCATGATTATTGGAAATTCGCGCGCCGTCAATGCCAAGGGTACCGCTCTGAAGCTTGAGGCAGCTCCGGTTGTGAAGAATGGCGTGACTTATGTTCCCGCCAGCCTGATTACCAAAGGCTTCGGCATTCAGCTTAAGTACGACAGCAAATCCGGACTTCGAACCACCTTTGATTCCTGGTCCCGATACGCTTATGCCTCCAAGGCCAATATGCTGTTCTGGGTGAATCGCGAGACCGGTATGCTGTCCATGGGGAAAGCCGGAACGACGCCAACGAAAGTCGGCATTCTCCCGGTTGAGGATATCGATCAAGTGGGCTTGAGCGCACATCGCATCAACAGCAATACCTATGTCATCGACTTGTCCAATTATTACGGAGAACCTCATATCCATGAAGGGAGATATCGGGTGCTCATTCAAGACAAGAAAATCCTGAAGCTTTCCAAAACCAATCACACCAATTTTGCCGGGATCAACTACCATCCGGACCAACTTAGCTACAAAGGCAATATCGCCATGATGAATGGCAGTACACTGGAGCTGGTTCATCCGATGGGCAAAACGGTAAAAACCTACGATCTCGCCGCCCTCACCGGTGTTGACGATCATTTTATTGTGGAAGCGATCGAACAGGACTTCCTGCTCGTCCGTCCCTATACGAAGGCAACCCTGTATATCGTTGATCCGACAGGCAAGTCCGCAGAACTTATCTATCCCGATCTTTTGGACGAGGAGAGTATCAAGGCTATTGAGGAGATGCCGCCAAACGAAGTGGGTTTCATCGGAGACGGCCTTACGTATGACGGATATGCCGGCGGCAAGCTGAAGCTTCAATACGAAAATCCGTTTCTTGATATAAAGAAAAAGCTGACCTACGCCCTTCCATTCTAACCGTAACAATCACAAAAAAAGACCGGCGGATTCATTCACGAATCCAACCGGTCTTTCCTTATGTCCGCATCTAGAAAATAGCTTATTTACGGTATCATTCCGCTGTTTGAAGAGCTTCTCTAAACTCCTCCGGGGAGGCATTCCACCATTCCTCGTTACGGGAGATCAGCAGTTCGCGCAGCGCTTTCTTCTCCACGTCGCCAAGCCCATCCAGAATAATCTTGCGTTTCATCGCCGCATCCATTTTATTCACATGGTCGGCGAGGATTTTCCAGCCGCGGCGGGCTTCATGGTCGATCCACATTTCGCACGCGGTCATGCCTGCATAATGCTGTCCTTCCGCGGTACGGTCTACAGCTACCCACACGATCCACACCTGGCGTCCGTTGGGCACTTCATCCCGGTTCATGCTGAAACGGATGCCCTTCTCCACCTTGCTCTTTGCATGCATGGCTCCAATATCCACTCGCGCCTCGCCATTGTCGATGATGACAGGCGACAAACTGTTCAAATCGATGGAGCCGGATCCAAACCCCTTATGCTTACTCTTGCTATTGATAATATTCAACGCAATGGGTTTCTTCGCACCCTGCTTCTGATCTTCGTTCTCCACTGCTGCCGACCTCCTATATCAGAGCCGATTCTCACGTATCAGCCGTTAAATTGATAACCATGTCCCAATAATTTTATTTTAACTAATAATCCCCCAAAAGCAAACATATACATGCACTAGATGCTTGTCAACGGGAGGTTGTTCGATATGGTCCCACCACGTGCCAAAGTCTTTCTATCATCCCTGCTTGCCCTTGGTTTGCTTGCAGGATCGATGCCGATATTTCTGAATCCAGGGTCCTCAGCGTCTGTCCTTGCCCCAAATGCGGGCAAGCCCTCTGCCTCTGCCGTGGAGAAGGCCCCGCTCTCACCGCCTAAGGTGCAGCCTGATACTCCCGCTCCGGCCCTAAGCGACCGGCTGGTGGAATATCACATGGATGTTCGGTACGAGCCTGAGGAGAACAAGCTTAAGGGCAAGCAGACACTCACTTGGACTCACCCAGGCAAAAAAAGCGTAAATGAGCTGTACTTTCATCTGTATCCCAATGCCTTTGCTTCCGATGAAACGACCTTTATGAAGGAATCGGGCGGCAGGCTTCGTTCCGACCCCATGCCGGACGACGGGTACGGCTCCATGACCATTACCAATGTGAAAACGACGGAAGGACTGGCCCTTACCCATCGCCTTCAATTCGTCCAACCCGATGACGGGAACATCAAGGATCACAGCCTTGCCAAACTAAGATTGCCCAAACCCATCAAGGGCGGGGAGAGCATCACCATTCACATGGAATTTGAAGTCGAGCTTCCCAAAATATTCGCGCGCATGGGTACCACCGAGAATTTTATTATGGCTGGCCAATGGTTTCCTAAAGTATCGGTCTATGAACCGGCCGGACTTCGCGGAAGAGCCGAGGAAGGATGGAATCTTCATCAATACCACGGCAACTCCGAGTTCTACTCCAATTTCGGCATTTACAGCGTTCGCATCCGGGTGCCCGAAAATTACATTGTCGCCGCGACCGGATTCCCGACCAAGCCTGCCCAAAAATCGAACGGGGAAAAAATTTATCAATTCTATGCCGATGATGTGCATGATTTTGCCTGGTCGGCCTCGCCCAACTTTGCCACGGCCGAGGAAGCCTTTTCGGCACCGGGCGTGCCGGGCGTCCGCATCAAGCTGTATCTCGATCCGGCCCATAAAGACCTGAAGGACCGTTACTTTGATGCCGCCAAGTCGGCACTGGCTTCGTTTGGTAAATGGTACGGAACCTATCCTTATTCCACGTTGTCCATCGTCGTGCCGCCGGAATCGGGCAACGGTGCAGGCGGTATGGAATACCCGACGCTGGTCACGGCCTTCGGTGCCAAGAACGATTCGCCGGGTTATGAGCTCGAACGGACCGTCATTCACGAGATCGCCCACCAATATTTTTACGGAATGATCGCAAGCAACGAATTTGAGGAAGCGTGGCTGGACGAGGCCTTTGCAACCTATGCAGAAGAAAGAGTGATGGAGAAGGAATACGGCATTACCTCCAACACCGCTGCTCAAGGAGCATCGATTACCTCCCCTGCCCCGCTGAAGATGGAGTCCTGGAAATACAGCTCACACGAGAACTACGCGCTGAATGTTTACACGAGAGGCAAGCTGGTGCTGCAAGGCATTGAACGGCAGGTCGGTCCACAGATGATGGGGAAAATCATGCATACCTATGCCCAGAAATACCGGTTCAAGCACCCAACCACGTCAGATTTTCAGAAAGTCGTCGAGCAAGTAAGCAAAACCTCCTGGCAATCGTATTTTGACCAATATGTATATGGAAGCCAAATGGCCGACGTCGCCATCGATGTGATCAAAACCAAAAATGAAGGCACGTCAGACCATCCGCGGTATGAATCCACGGTCAAGATCACGAGCAAGGACGGAGATATAACCGATGTGCCTATCGTGTTCGCCTTTGAGGACGGCAAAACGGTGGAGCGAACTTGGAGCGGCAAGGACGGTAAAGTTACGTACACCCTGGAGTACAGCACTCCGCTCGCCTGGGCTATGGTTGATCCGAAATACTCCATTGTTCTGGAGAATAGACACATCAATAACTATATGAAGGCAGGAATGGATCCGAAAGTGGTCACACGCTGGAATCTCAGTATTACCAAGCTTGTGGAGACGTTGTTCGGCAGCCTGTCATGGTGAGGGGGGAGCACATGAAAAGTTATGCAGGCCAAGGCTGGATCAGTGTTAAAGACCAATTATACGTCTCCATTCTGCTGTTCTTGTACCGCATGCTGTGGGGATATTGCCTGTACCGGCTTGTAAAATCGGCAGTCGTCCCCCTGCTGATGCGGTATCCGGATTCTGCCCCTAACGAGCTTAGTCGCCTGTTATTCTTCTACGAGGGCGAGATGAGTCTATCGTTAAGCGGCACGGTCCATACCTATGGTTGGCTTCTGGCCGCTCTGCTCCTGATCCGGATGGTATGTACCCCGCTCATTCGGGCAGGCATCTTCTATAACCTCCATCAGGAGGCCAAGGGCGAGCGCGGATTATTCTTCTTCACCGGCATGCAAAAGCTGTGGAAGCCCGTTACGGTATTCTATCTGATCGAACTTGTTCTTACCTTTGTGCCCGGATACTGGATTCTGCCCAAAATCCTTCCTATCCTGCTGAACGGGATCCATGAGCCGGTTCTGCTGCTTCGTGCGCTGCCTCATGCAGCCGGCTGGTTTCTGTACGCCTATCTGATTCGCCTGTTATTGCTCTATATGCAATTCGGCCGTACGGACAATTCCGGCATGATCAGCTCCGTTCTTGCGCTCTTCCGCCGACTGGGCACGGCCGTGCTGTTATCCCTTACCGTTAGCGGATCAGCCTGCGTCATTCTTTTGCTCCTGAGTTCGGCATCGCTCTTCTGGGCCGGATTGATCGGCTTGATTGTTCAGCAAGCCTCCTATTTTCTAAATGGACTTTTCCAAATTTGGGCAATTTCCGCCCAATACCATTTGTGGCGGGATTCTTCCTCGCAGCATGCCTAATCGTTACATTTCGTTACCATCTTATGATGAACAAGCTCGTAAATATGCTGTAATCGGAAGCGACACATTTCTCTCTCGGATTTGATTTTACAAAGAATAGGAGCCCGTTTTTCCTCAATATTACATTTTCCGATGGCCAAATTACAAAAAAACCTGATCCCGCATGACGGGGACAGGTTTTTTTGTATAAAAATGAGCTTTCCTCATTTGCCAAATTGTTAATACTCTGCTAAAATAACGAATATGTTAGTAACAACTTTGTCATCTTTACTGTAACTTTTTGCTGGAACTATGTAATTTCGTTAGCATGTTGGAACGTCAGACGTCTATGAATGGGTTCATCAACATTTTAAGGAGCCGAATTCCCATGATTGGGAAGCGGGGGATCCGTTTTGGGTGAATTGATCTCGCAAGAGAGGGATCATAGGGGACCTTCAACCGAACCCTTAAGCTAACCTCGCAGGCAATGGAAGGAGCTTTTTGTTTTGAAAAAGAAGTTAACGGCCATTTCTCTAGGCCTGGCCCTCGCACTCACATTAGGGACCGGAAGCGCTTTCGCCGATTCCAAATTAAATACTGCAATCAAACCAGCCATTGGTGTCTCTTATAAAACAGGTGGAACCACAACGAATGGTTTTGACTGCTCCGGATTCACCAGCTATATCTACAAGAAACTTGGTCTGAGCCTGCCACGCACGTCTGCAGCTCAATACAAAGTCGGTACGGCCGTAGCCAAGAGCAAGCTGAAAGCTGGCGATCTCGTGTTCTTCAACACATCCGGCAGAGGTGTATCTCATGTGGGTATTTATGTTGGGGGCGGCAAATTCGCTCATTCCTCATCCTCGCGCGGTGTCATCATCAGTCCGCTGAGCCAGAGCTATTACGCCAATCGATACGTAGGTGCTAAGAGAGTCATGAGTCAGTCTACGTACAAGTCTGTAGCTGTGAACTACAATTAATTATTGGAACTTCATTGGTTTATCCTTTACAAGAAGCCCTGGGCGTATGAGATTGTGCCGATCTCATCCAGCGGCTTTTTCTTTTGTCTGCTCTGTGTATACCTTTATAACGTTTGGGACAACGAAAAAGTTCCCACTTTTCGAGAAAAAAAGAAAATTATTATGCGAATTCACTTCGCTTCCTCATGTCGTTGCATCTTCTACCCTTTATATACCCTCCTCTTCCTTCATTAAACACCCTAATGGAAAAATATTGATTTTATTTTCTGAGGACCACTACGAGCAGCGATACGTAGGTGCCAAGCCCATCATGAGCAATGATCAGAATGAAAAGTCGACCGGAGAATCCTCCTAAGCTTCGATGGGTCTTATCCTCATCCTGCCTATACATACCCTTTTGCCCGTCAATGGAGGCCTACTTCTCTCGGACGGGCTTTTTGATGCGGCTAGAATGTTTGAGAAATGGGGTATAATTTAATTTGTAATTACGACAGGGGGACTTTGCCAATGGATGCAGCACCGATTTCATTTCACACGGTGGTCATGCTTGAAGAGCATGCGAAAGAAATATGCGCCTGGACCTATCCTCCTCCCTATAACATTTACGGTTTTCTTCCATGGGAGCAGATGAAAGGGCTTGGGATCGAGTTTGGCGATCCGGACATCCGCCGGGAGCAGTACATTTCGATTTTGGATGAACGGAAGACTCTATGGGGATTTGCACAGCTGTTTCCGATGCATGAGGTTACGCGAATCGGGCTGGGCATGCGGCCTGATTGGTGCGGGCGCGGAATGGGTAAACGGTTTATGCAGACGATTGTCCGGGAAGCGAGGCGGAGGCGGCCTGCCGATGAGATCGACCTGGAGGTAATGACCTGGAATGAACGCGCGATCCGCGCATACGAAAAGGCGGGGTTTCATATCACCGATACGTACGAGCGCCTTACGCCGACGGGAAACGCCCTTTTCCACTGCATGGTGTATGAGCCTCCGGCAAATGAGGAATAGTAATCTTTGTCTATATGAAAAGGCACAATTTTGTGTACTTTTTATGAAGGTGCGCGGTATAGTTGCTTTTTTTGTCACAACTGGCTATGCTGTCTATGGATGTTGGTTTATAATGGAGACAAGTGCAAAAGTGCAGTATACATAGAAGGGACGATATGACGATGCAAAAATGGATCATGAGCGGATTGTTCTTCGTCGCATGTGCGTTGGCTATTGCGCTGATGTTTACGCTCCCAGGCAAGGAACAGGTAGCTCAGGAAGAGAAGCCGACTATGCCGGAAGTGACTCTGGATGCTGCCACAGCGGAAGCCACACTGAAAGCAAGCTGCATCAGCTGTCATGGTGACCAACTTCAAGGCGGCGCTGGACCGGCTTTGAATCAAGTAGGCGGACACATGGATGCGGACGCGATCTTCAACGTTGTAACCAAAGGCCGTAAGGGTATGCCTTCCTTTAAGGATCAACTTAAGCCTGAAGAAATCGCAAACATCGCGCTGTACCTTGCTGAGAAAAAATAAATCAGCTTATACGCAAAACACGCTTGAACCTGGAGAACCTCCCGGCGCAAGCGTGTTTTTACATATTGGGGAGCTATGACCGGATGGATCCCTCTCCCGTCTATTGTCCCGACTTGCCGTCCTTGGAACGGCTTTTCTCATAGGCCTCGTTAAACTGCTGCGCTTCCTTAATATCCACAGCCGTAATGCCGCCGTCGTCCCAGGAAGTGAGACGCAGCGTAACGACTTTGTAATCTATGGTGATATAGGGGTGATGTCCGAAAGCTTCCGAAATAGCTGCCACTTCATCAACAAAAGCGATTCCCTTCATGAAGGAGGAGAAGGTATACTTCCTGACGATCCATCTCCCTTGTTCAAATTCCCAACCCTCAAGCTTTTCCAGATGAGCCTCTACTTCTTGCTGCGTATAAAGCATCTTTTATCTTCCTCCCCGAAAAAAACCTATCGTAAAGCCGACTGTCACGTGTATGGGCTTCTGTCATCTATTCTATTCTGCCCTGTTTCCGATGATAACTGGAGTGATTACACAAGAGCTACAAAGGCCAACTCTTCTTCACCGATCAAAATATGTATTCGATGGTTATTCTGGTCATGCATGACCACGCCGCTGCCGACGCTAATCACCGGCTCCGTGCCCAGCGCATAGAACAAATCCTCTGCAAGCGCCTCATGAACCTCATTCCGCTCGGCTTCGCCCAGATTGCCCCAATCCTCCGCTTCCATTTCGAAGAAAACGTAGCTGTCGGAAATTCGCCCGACGGCTTCGGTCAATTCCGCGAGGATTTCGCCGTAATCCCTTCCGTGCTTCACACCCATCTCAATCACTCCTTTCCTTACCGTACTAAGCTTCGTTTCCCTTCCTTCCATTATACCGGAAATTACAACTAAAAAAAAAGCCCGACCTGACGATAAATAGGATAACGCCCCACAAAAGGGGCCCGGTTCTCCATGAGAGCCGTTCTGACGAATGGATTCGTTATTTTATTTCTCACGGATGAGGTGTGGTATGGAAATTTCAACAATTATAGGCTTAATCATCGGTATCGTCGCGGTACTGGTGGGCATGATTCTTAAAGGTGCCTCCCTTCTCGCTTTGTATAACCCGGCAGCCTATCTAATCATTCTTGGCGGTACGGCAGCAACTTTATTCATCGGATTTCCGTTATCCGAGCTGAAAAAGATTCCGAAGCTGGTCAAAATGACCTTCGTGAAACAGAATCTGATGGACAAGACGGACATGATCAAGCTGTTCATGGAATGGGCTTCGATTACGCGCCGTGAAGGTCTGCTGGCTCTGGAAACCAAAGTCGATGAGATCGATGACAGCTTCCTGCGTAACGGAATGCGCATGATTATCGACGGCAACGACCAGGAATTCGTGCGCGATGTATTGATGGAAGATATCAACGCCACGGAAGAGCGCCATCGTTCCGGCTCGCTGATCTTCTCCCAGGCAGGTATGTATGCACCTTCCCTCGGGGTACTCGGAGCCGTTATCGGTTTGATCGCTGCACTATCCCATATGGAAGACATGGGCGAGCTTGCCCATGCCATCGGAGCTGCGTTTATCGCTACCCTGCTCGGTATCTTCACCGGTTATGTCATCTGTCACCCGATTGCGAACAAACTCAAGCGCCTATCCAAGCGCGAGGTTGAAATCCGCCTGATGATGGTAGAAGGCCTGCTGTCCATTCAATCCGGTGTATCCACCATTGCAATCAATCAGAAGCTCTCCGTGTTCCTGACACCGTCCGAACGGGCTGAGCTCAGCGAGAGGGAGGCTGGTGCTAGTGAGCAAAAAGACTAGACACGAGCCGCACGAGGAGCATGCCGACGAATCCTGGCTTCTTCCGTACGCTGACCTGCTGACATTGCTTCTGGCCCTGTTCCTGGTGCTGTATGCCATGAGCGCGACGGATGCACGCAAATTTCAAGAAATGAGCGAAGCCTTCAGCGTTGCTCTCACCGGCGGAACCGGCGTGCTGGATTACAGCAAGACCGAGCCCAGCGACACCCCGCCGAATATTAACGATCATAAAGCGACAACCCCTTCCGTTCCTGCAACAACGCCCGACCAACGTCGTGCCGAGTTGATGCGCCAGGAACAAGAGGATCTGGAGAAGCTGAAGAAGCAGCTCGATAATTATATTAAGAATAACGGTTTGACCTCAGAGCTCAGCACCAAGTTAAACCACTCCCAGCTTGTCATTACGATCCGGGATAATGCGCTGTTCCCGTCCGGCGAAGCCGTGGTGAAGCCGGAGGCCCGTAAACTGGCCAAGGCCATATCGCAAATGCTTCACAAATTCCCGGATTATGAGATCATTGTTTCCGGTCATACGGATAATGTGCCGATTTCCAACAGCAAATATCCGTCCAACTGGGATTTAAGCTCGGATCGGGCATTGCAGTTCATGAAGATTCTGCTCACCAACTCGGAACTGGATCCTAAACGGTTCATGCCGATCGGTTATGGGGAATACCATCCGATCGCCGATAACAACACCGCTGTTGGACGAGCGAAGAACCGTAGGGTTGAGGTATCCATTATACGTAAATACCAGGATAGCGCAACGTTTACCAGCGTTAATGAATAACCGGTAAAGGAACGGTCTGGTCTAACCGACTATAACACACCCTAAACAACCGATGCATCTGGCCTCCAGATCCCATCGGTTGTTTTCTTTTTACACAAGGGATTCACAAACCCGGTACACTATAATTGCTACTCGAGCTTATAGTTCAGCAGCCGGCCAAGCTCTTCCTTCTCTTTGTCATTAAGATCGCGCCATGAGCCGATACGTTGGCTGCCAAGTCGGATATTCATAATCCGGATTCGCTGCAGCTTGCGAACCTCATAACCAAAAGCGCTGCACATTCTGCGGATTTGCCGATTTTTCCCCTCCGTCAGAATGATTCGGAATACGCGTTCGGACATTCGCGTGACCTCGCAGGGGAGCGTTATCTCCCCCAAAATTTTGACGCCGCCGGCCATTCCGCGAAGGAAGGATTCCGTTACCGGACGGTCCACCGTCACAATATATTCTTTCTCATGTTTTCCTTCGGAGCGAAGGATCTTATTGACGATATCTCCGTCATTCGTTAACAAGATCAGTCCTTCGGAGTCCTTATCCAATCGTCCAATGGGAAAAATCCGTTCGTTATGGCCTACGAAGTCTACAATATTGCCCTTAATATGCGACTCGGTGGTGCTCGTAATCCCGACCGGCTTATTAAGAGCAATATATACATGCTTCTTCTTGTCCTGAAGCGGCTTTCCCTGGATCCGCACATCGTCGCCTTCCTCGGCCTGGCTGCCCAATACCGCAACCACGCCGTTAATGGTGACCTTCCCGCTCTCCACCAGCTTGTCCGCTTCACGACGCGAGCAATAACCCGTTTCGCTGATAAATTTATTGATTCTCAAAGATGCCATCTCCTTATCTGTAACTACTTCATGTTCAGCCTTCGATTGTTTTCTGCGGTACCGCAGGCAAGACAATACTTACTCTCGTGCCTACGCCAACTTCACTCTCGATTTCCATCGTTCCCCGGTGGCCCTGGATAATGCGCTGGCTTACCATCAACCCGAGGCCTGTGCCCGTTTCCTTATTCGTAATAAACGGTTCGCCAAGATGCGGCATCATGTCTTCCGGAATGCCTTGACCTTCATCCCGAATATCGATCTGTATCTGATCGACCTGCGGGCGTGTAAGCCTAATCCATATATTGCCGCCTTCCGGCATGGCTTCAATGGCATTCTTGAGCAGATTTATGAACACCTGTTTGAGCTGGTTCTCTTCACAATGCACAAAGGTCGGTTCTTCAATAAAATCCAATTTGAACTCGATGCCGTACAGATGCGCCTGGCTGTCGAGGAAGGAGATGACATCCCCCATAATGATGCCCACGTCCCTCTCCTGGAAATTAATCGCCTGTGGCTTGGCTAATATCAGAAATTCACTGACAATCAGATTGATTCGGTCCAGCTCGGACAGCATCAGGTCGATATGATCGGGATTCGCTTGGTGAGTCTGCTGTTGAAGCTGCAAAAATCCTCGGAGGGTCGTAAGCGGATTCCGGATTTCATGCGCAACCCCTGCAGCCAGCTGCCCCACGGTATTGAGCTTCTCCGAACGCCGCAGCAGCTCCTCAATCCGATTGCGTTCCGTCACATCGCGGGATACGCTAATCATGGAGGTAACCTCGCCGTTCTCGTCCCGCACAAGCGAGGTGCTGATGCTCACTTCAATCGTGCTTCCATCCTTGCGCAGACGGACCGTCTCCACCGGCGGAAGCCGCTCACCAGCCCGCAAACGACGGATGCGTTCCTTCTCCTCTTCCTCTTTGGCCGGAGGCACAAGCGCAAGCTTCCGCCCGACCACTTCGTGCGCCTTCCAGCCGTATAATTGCTCAAACGCTTTATTCACGCTAATCACGCGTTCATAGGTATCGGTTGTATGAATGGCATCGGCCGTCTGATTGATAACGGACTCTAAATATTCTTTAACGGACTGGTTCTCATCGACCATCTGCTTCAACTGGCTCGTGTAGGTACCCAGATTGCGGGTCATGGCATTGATGCGGCCTGCAAGCTGCCCCAGCTCGTCCCGGCTGCTAACCTCGAGTCTACGATCGAAGTGACCATCCGATACATCGTTTACGGTGCCCAGGATGGCCTGAATCGGCTTCGTAAAATAACCCGCTACAATGTAACTGCCAAAAATCACGATTTCGAGCAAAACCAGTGAAATAGCCACCAGACTGATCATCTGCTCCCTCATCACGGAAGAGATGGCTTCATAATCCATGACGACACTGATCACGCTGGTCGGTTTATTTTCGGACAGGATGGGAATGAAGCTTTTTAACACCTTCTTATTATTGATCGTGCTGACAAACACCACATTGTCGCTGGTAGACACGGCCCTCTGCACGGCTTCCGTATCTTGATCCAGGCTCCCATAATTGTAGGTGCCGAACGTAATCGGACGATTGCGGAGCTTGCGGTGAACTTCGTCCGTTCCATCCTCCCTCATATATTCATTGCCAAACGTTTCAGGGTTGATGCCCGTCACTTCCAATATCCGCGGATTCGATTTCAATGTCTCCTCCACCACAGTGTTCGGGCTTGTGATCTTCACAAAATCCTTGATATTCGAATTCCGGATGTAGGGATCGATAATATAATTCCGCTTGCCATCATAATAGTATCCCCATTTATCAATGAACTCCGGATTGGATGTGGAGAACTCGAACGGTCCGGACCAGAAATGCTCGGCGCGCTGCCCCTCCGTAACAGATACCACTTTGCCATGCTGGAACAATTCCAGAAATGCGGTATGCCAATAACCCCAGTTTTTTGTGGAAAGGCCGATTTCGTCTTGGGAGGAGGAACGGGCAACAACGATATCATCGTTGGTTCGAACCAGCAGCGAAATGTGGGTGACACCGATCTCCTTACTTAATTCGGCCAATTGCTGATTGGTTATATTGTTAATATCGGGATCTAAGGCCTTTGCCGCATTGACCGCGGCGACCTTCAGCATATCACCGAAAATGTTATCCACATACGCAGAGCTAAAACCGGTTTGCTGAACCGTAATGGCGATCTGCGTAGCGGCCATCACCATTTTGGTTTCACTATCCTGCTGCAGGTTTTCCTGGGTCGTGTAATAATTCAGCGTAATGTTAAGCAGAAGGATAAATAATACCGATATGGACATGATCATCGATAATTTCGTCTTAATCGACAAGTGGCATCTTCACCTTTCTGCTGTCACATCGACGACTTGTAAATATATACCCTCATGATACCTTGATCACGAACGTTTGAAAAGACAAGCCGTGCTGCGGCTGACGGGTTTTTTCCGCAATCGCATTGCTATTGAAATAAGGAATCCTTACAATATAAGAGGCTAATCCTGATAACAAAACGACGTATCCACAGATTGCGCACAAATACACAACTTATCTGGGGATAATGTGCATAACTTTGTGTATAAATTTTTAGTTATCCACAATTCTGTCCACATCATGTTAACAAACGAATAAATGTTCGTTGAACATTGGGTATAAATACAGGGTTTTAGCGGGCTGCGAAAGGAGACTTTAGGTTGATATCAAATTCAATAGACCCACTGGCTGTGGATAACGAAAATCATGAACGCTGGATGCGAGAAGCCATCGCGGAAGCTCGGAAGGCCGAAGAGCTTGGTGAAGTTCCTATTGGCGCTGTCATCGTACGGGGCGATGAAATTATTGGCCGTGGATATAATCTGCGTGAAACGACTTACGATGGGACGGCTCATGCCGAGATGGTCGCGATCCGGGAGGCAAGCCGACACCTTGGAGCCTGGCGGCTGCTCGACTGTCGATTATACGTGACGCTGGAGCCTTGTCCCATGTGTGCGGGCGCCATCGTCCAATCCCGGGTACCGCAGCTCATCTACGGCACGGGCGATCCCAAGGCAGGCTGTGCGGGCACACTGATGAATCTGCTTCAAGAGCCGCGCTTTAATCATCGGACGCACGTGGTGGATGGCGTGCTGCAGGAAGAATGCGCATCGTTGCTGACTCAGTTCTTTCGGCGTTTACGCGGGAAAATATGATGCTTATGTACGAAATAGGAACTAACACAGAAAACCCGGCCATGACGGCCGGGTTTTGTTGTCTGCGATGAATAATATTAGTAAGTGCTCATTTGGCTCATGGATTCCTCAAATTGCTCCATCGTAATGACGTCAGCTTCTTTTGGAATACCGATTTTGAACTCTTGTTTCGCGTTGATGTTGTTGTATTGGGTGCTACCCTTCACAGCCAACTTCACGTTCTCATTGGTTTCTGGATCATTGAAATCAACGTTCAGCACAACATCTTGGTACGCAGGGAAATCTTTTTTATCGATAGCCGTGTTGATATTGAATGTATTGATCTTCAGGTATTTCTGCATTTCTTCCAAGCCCGCTTTGAATTCGTCTTGGTTGACGTTGGACACTTCAGCTTTGGCAGCATCGATGTCTTCTTGGGTCAGACCCAGCAATTCGCGGTACTCGTCTTTAGCCGCAATATCAACAACCTTAGGTGCAACCTTATTTACCATAATATCCAATGCTTCATTCAGGTTATCATTGGTTACAAAGAATTGTACCACTTGTTTAGCGTCAACACCTTCTGGAAGGCCGGCATCTTTAACATTGATCTCTTTGAAGTATTTTGCTTGATCATATTCGCTCAGCAAAGCTTCAAGGATTTCGTTAACGAATTTTTGGGATTTCTCGGTATCCAGGGTTTCTGGGGTAAATGTTTCGCCGGATTGCTCAGCAAGCTCTTTCATGTCCATCACAAGGAATTTGCCAACAACGTCTTCCGGGAACGGCAGCATAGGAATGCTTGGCACTTTAACGTAGATTTTCTCTTTCGTCATCACCATATCAATGTTGAAGGACATCGCCATGTCACCCTTCAAATTGATACCCATGTTCATTTCGGTTTGCATTGGCTCAGCCTGGTAGATCCCGTCCAGTGTAACCTCTGCATTCTTCAACATCGTCATCGCCTGTGTTACGCTTGGATCGCCTTCAACTGCAGGTATGTTAACTTGAAGGTCTTCAATGACAAATTTGCTCTTCATTTCGTAGGATGTCATCTTCATTGCGTTCGTAGCAGCATTGGTCATTGCCGCCTTAGGCTCTTCTTTCTTGGCGCAGCCGGAAAGCACAACTGTCACCGTGAGCAGCAGTGTCAGCATGATCGCTGCAAACTTCTTGTTCATTAAAATTTCTCTCCCCTCTAACAGTCAAAAAAATAACAGACCTTCTAATCATAAACCATTTAGCCAAAATGAGAAACACTTTCTGGAATATTTACTGAAATTTTATTTCCTTTCTTTTCCATCCATCTTAATTTCAAACTTCTTAACATGCGAATAAGGTGGGGCCCCAAAATATTACACTTGAACACTAATACGGAAGTTGGATGCAAAAGGTTTCAAATCGAAAAAAAGAACCTCCTGTCGAATGACAGAAAGTTCTCTCGATTCTTGCTTTTTGGCGTCTTCGTATTCTGCTCCTAAAGGCTGTTAGCCCTCCGGATTATAATGGCCATCCTGCTTACGGATCTTCGCTCTGTGCGAGCCTGACAGCGGCTCCTGGCCGCCCCGGTCATGGTCCTTTCGCTGCCTTGGTTGTTCCTGTGCTTCAGGCACCGGAATCGACTTTGGTTTACTCATCTGATAGCCCTCCATTTCATGGATCACAGCGATTGTTCTACGCAATCGGCCTTGATGCTCCGGCCTAAAAGGAGCATCACAGCTTTCACATTCATTCATGGAACTTAGTGATGCGTGATTTGCTGCAGCGTTTGAGCACACTCATGAATATGACGCGTATAATCGCCCACCATGCCCTGTATGTTCTCATTGCGCTCATCCGTCGTCGCGCCGTCACGCTCTACATCGATCAGAGCGACCTTCACTTCCCGGGAATCCACATAGGTGCATTGAAAATCAAACGAATATTCCTGACGACCTGCTGCGCCAATGTGAATGCGGATGGCGTTCGGATCTCCTTCGTCTGCTGCCACTTCTGCACGATCCCCCGGTTTGAGTATGGTCGGCAGCCTTTCCTGCCAAGCATTGACCAGCGTCGACTGGTCGACATTCAGTTCTGAGTTCATGTTCACACCTCCCCTTCTCTATAAATTGCGATAACAGGCGCTGTTTTATACAGCAGGTCCCCCAAGCATAAAGTGCTATAGATCCGAAGCTTCCATGCATTTCTCTGCCAAACAAGGCATGGAGGCCATAAAAAAACCGTTCCCCTAAGGAAACGGCTTACGTTTGTATATGTATGGCGGAGAGGATGGGATTCGAACCCATGTGGAGTTGCCCCCTAACGGTTTTCAAGACCGCCCCGTTATGACCGCTTCGGTACCTCTCCATGTGGAAATGATCGCTGCAAAATGAATCACGTGCAAAAATCATTATACCACAAGTCAACCTATGTTATCAACTTATTTCTTAGGTTCGATAATGCTAACATTCCCCATGTAAGGGCGAAGCACTTCCGGAATGACAACGGAGCCGTCGGCCTGTTGATAATTCTCCAGAATGGCCGCAACCGTACGCCCTACCGCGAGCCCGGAACCATTCAAGGTGTGAACAAACTCCGGCTTGCTCTTCGGCTCCGGACGGAAGCGAATATTGGCACGGCGTGCCTGGAAATCTCCAATATTCGAGCAGGAAGAGATTTCACGGTATACGCCGCTCTCCGGAAGCCATACTTCCAGATCATAGGTCTTCATGGAGCCGAAGCCCATATCCCCGGTACATAGCGTCATGACGCGATAAGGGAGATTCAGCAGCTGCAGCACACGCTCCGCATCCGCCGTCATTTTCTCGAGCTCATCAAACGATGTTTCCGGATGTACAATCTTCACCATCTCGACCTTATTGAACTGATGCTGACGAATAAGTCCCCGGGTGTCGCGTCCTGCCGCGCCGGCTTCCGAACGGAAACAGGAGCTGTATGCGACGTAATATTTAGGCAGATCCTCGCTATTTAGGATTTCCTCACGATGGTAGTTCGTTACAGGAACCTCAGCCGTTGGGATCAGGTAATAGTCGGTATCGCTAATTTTGAATAAATCCTCTTCGAATTTAGGCAGTTGACCCGTTCCGTACAAGCTGTCCCGGTTGACGATATATGGAGGCAGCATTTCCTCATAGCCGTGTTTGTCGCTGTGCAGATCCATCATGAAACTGATTAAGGCACGCTCAAGCCGTGCACCCAAACCCTTGTAGAACGTAAACCGGGAACCCGTAACCTTCGCGCCTGCTTCAAAGTCTAAAATACTCAGGTTCTGGGCAATCTCCCAGTGAGCCTTAGGTTCGAAATCAAAAGCTTTTGGCTCCGCCCAGCGGCGAATTTCCACGTTCTCTTCCTCCGAGGCGCCGATCGGCACGCTTTCGTGAGGAATATTCGGAATCGCCAAAGTAAGCTCGGATATACTGGCTTCCAGCTCTCGAACTTCCTCATCCATTGCTTTAATCTGGTCTGACACTTGGCGCATCTCCAGAATCAGCTCATCTGCGTTTTCGCGATTTTTCTTCAGCTTGGCTACTTCAGCCGACACGGTGTTGCGGCGATTCTTCAAACTTTCGCTTTCCTGCAGCAATTCCCGGCGCCGGGCGTCAAGCTTAGGAAAATCCGCAATCAAATCGAGCGATTTGCCTCGATTCTTCAGCGCTTCTTCAACACGACTGTACTCGCTGCGCAATATTTTTACGTCTAACACGGGAAACCCTCCTAAAGTAAAACATCCGTCAAGTATATCGAAGCAGCTGCCCTACCTGTTGATAAAAAGCCTTGGGACAAGGCTGCATTATACGTTGTTACATACGATACATCTTATTGCATTCCAGCGAAAAAGACAACTTGACTCCCACATACTGCCAAAGAGCCAAGATGTCTTCTACTGAAACTATTACGTTACGCCTGTGGCGCCGTCGCTCGGGAGCGAACCATCTCCACAAAATATTGATGGAGCCGGTAATCTTCTGTCAGCTCCGGATGATAGGAAGCCGCAAGCAGATGCCCTTGTCTGGCTGTGACGATCTCATCCTTATACGTGGACAGAACCTCAACGCCCGGTCCCACTTCCAGAATGAGCGGAGCGCGGATGAAGACGGCTCGCACCGTTTCATCGATGCCCTTCACCGGCAAATCGGTCTCGAAACTTTCACGCTGACGTCCGAATGCGTTCCGCGCCACCGTGATGTCCATCAGCTTCAAATGCGCCTCTTCGTCGCCTTGAATTCGCTCGGCCAGCACAATCAGTCCGGCGCAGGTTCCGAATATCGGTTTGCCTTGGGCTGAAAACTGACGAATCGCATCCATAAAATCATACTTTCGCATGAGCTTGCCAATCGTCGTGCTCTCACCGCCAGGGATAATCAAGCCGTCAATGCCGTCCAGCTGCTCGACCTTCTTGATCGGCACCCCTTCGGCGCCAGCAAGCGTAATGCTTCGAATATGCTCTGCAACGGCACCCTGAAGTGCCAGTACGCCGACCTTCATGTTACCCCTTCTCTCTTACCAGCCGCGATCCTGCATGCGCTCAGCCGGACTAAGCTTGGATATCTCGATGCCTTTCATTGGAGCACCCAGGTTCTTGGATACTTCAGCAATCAATTTATAATCATCATAATGCGTCGTCGCTTCAACGATCGCACGAGCAAATTTCTCAGGGTTATCGGATTTGAAAATACCGGATCCTACAAAAACGCCATCAGCGCCCAGATGCATCATCAATGCGGCATCCGCAGGGGTGGCCACGCCACCGGCGGCAAAGTTAACGACAGGCAGCTTGCCCGTCTCATGAACGCCTTTCAGGAGGTCATAGGAAACACCGAGGTTTTTGGCTTCGGCATATAGTTCGTCCTTCGACATGTTGCGAACCTTGCGAATCTGGCTGTTGATCAAGCGCATATGGCGAACAGCTTCCACGATATTGCCTGTTCCCGGCTCGCCCTTCGTACGGATCATGGATGCGCCCTCGCCGATGCGACGCAGCGCCTCACCGATATCTTTCGCGCCGCATACGAACGGTACGGTGAAATCCCATTTGTCGATGTGGAACACTTCATCCGCAGGCGTCAGCACTTCACTCTCATCGAGGTAATCCACGCCGAGAGATTCAAGCACTTTCGCTTCAACGTAATGACCGATACGAGCCTTGGCCATAACTGGAATGGATACGACTTTCATGACTTCCTCAACGATGGTTGGGTCAGCCATCCGTGCTACTCCCCCAGCAGCGCGAATATCGGAAGGAACGCGTTCCAGCGCCATAACCGCCGTAGCACCGGCAGCTTCAGCGATTTTCGCTTGTTCCGCATTCATGACGTCCATAATGACGCCGCCTTTTTGCATTTCCGCCATACCTCTTTTTACAGTAGATGTTCCTGTTTCCATGTCCCCTAGCCTCCCGATTATATGTTGTATCTCATCGCCATTTAGAGCATTCCCTGACGATATGGTCTATACCCGTATGGTGCATACTTGCAATGAATCTAACTTGATATTTTACCGCATCAAAATCAAATACACAACCCATTTACTCGGAATTTATCGGCTGCTTAGAAAAGATTTTTGATGGAATCAAACAAATCCGCGAAAAAGTCACCGATCGCACGGAGGAACAGCTTGAACCAGCCAGCCTTCTCTACCTCGTCTGCCGTGATGAGATTCACCGTTTCGGTCTGGGTTTCCTTCATGCCTTCGATTTTGTATGAATAGGTTGCCGTGCCCACCTTCGTATCCTTAGCGACAGGCGCCGTCACGCTGGAAGAATCCAGTTTGGCTTCGAAGGTAATGTTCTTTCCGCTAGAGCCTTTAGGCACAACAAATGTGAGGGCTTTATCGGTCACCAGCCCAGCTTCCTTACCTTTGCCCTTCTTCACTTCGACGGTTTCAAACCCTTGCACGGTTGCTCCGGCTGCTTGGACTTCCTTCACTTCGAAGTTGTCAAAGCCGTAATCAAGGACTTTTTTGGTTTCCTTAAAGCGAGCCCCTTCGGATTTCGTTCCCATAACCACGCTGATCAAGCGCATGCCGTCACGCTCAGCGGTACCGGCAAAGCAATAACCCGCCGCATTGGTATGACCGGTTTTCAAACCGTCCAAACCTTCGTAAGCATAGGCCTTGAAGTTCGTAATGCTTTTGTTGGCCTCCAGCATCCAGTTGTAGTTGATGATCGGACTCGTATCCCGCGGCCGGAATTTATGCGATTGAATGGCTGTAAATCTAGCAAAGTCAGGATGATCCTCAACGATATACTTGGCAAGTAATGCAGTATCCATTGCCGACATTACGGTTTCTTTATCTTCTGCAGGACGGTATTTCTCAGGCATATCTGCACGGCTAAGGCCTGTGGAATTAATGAAGAAAGCGGTCTTCAATCCCATCTTTTTCGCCGTATCGTTCATCATGGTAACAAACTCTGCTTCGGAACCAGCGATATGTTCAGCCAATGCTACCGTTGCATCATTCGCCGAGCCGACAGCCATGGCTATGTAGAGCTCTTCCACTGTATGTTGGTCGCCTTCAGCTAAAAATATCCGTGAGCCCACGGTTTTTTCAGCATTTTCCCCTACCGTGACTACGTCATCCCAAGCTAACTCGCCTTGTTTTACCTTCTCTGCCACGATATATTCCGTCATCATCTTCGTCATGCTTGCCGGCGGCAATGCTTCATCCGCATTTATGGATAACAGCACCTGACCCGTAGATGGCTCGATCAAGACGGCAGAGCTCACTTCCAAGCCCAACTGATCGACCGATGGCACTTTGTCCGGCTTTGCATTATTCGTCGCAGCCTTGTCCGTTGCCGCTTTGTCTTCCGTAGCTTTGGTTGTATCCGCTGTAGCGAGCATATTAGGCGCAGCGAACGAAACCGCAGGCGCAGCAGAGAAACATAGTATATTAAACAGCATCAAGGATGCCAGCGTTCTTTGAATTCGTTGTCGCTTATTCTTCTTTATAGACTTGTCTATCAATGGAATTACTCCCCTCTAATTCTCAATAAGTCATTAACTTGTTCTATTCTATCATAGGGGGGGTATCAAAAAAAGACAAGCTAGATGAATTTCATCCAGCTTGTCCAGGAAATAAATGACATATACTGTGTATCCTTATTCTTATCCGTGAATTACAAGGAATAGTTAGGCGCTTCTTTGGTGATTTGAATATCATGCGGATGGCTCTCGCGGAGACCAGCCCCGGAAATGCGGATAAATTGGGTATCATTCCGCAGCTCCTCCAGGTTTTGCGTTCCGCAATACCCCATGCCGGAACGCAATCCACCGATCAGCTGGTGGATGGTATCTGCCAATGGCCCTTTATAAGCTACACGGCCCTCGATGCCTTCCGGTACCAATTTCTTGTCATCATCTTGGAAATAACGGTCTTTACTGCCTTGTTTCATGGCAGCAAGGGAACCCATGCCCCGATAAGCCTTGAAACGGCGTCCTTGGTAGATCTCGGCTTCGCCCGGGCTTTCTTCCGTTCCTGCAAACATGCTGCCCAGCATAACGGCACTGGCGCCGGCTGCGATGGCTTTTGTAATTTCTCCGGAGTATTTGATACCGCCGTCTGCGATAATCGGTACGCCGTACTCTTTAGCAACCGTTGCGCAGTCATAGATGGCCGTGATTTGCGGTACGCCAATGCCGGCAATAACGCGGGTCGTACAGATGGATCCAGGACCGATTCCCACTTTAACGACGGATGCACCGGCTTCGATAAGCTCTCGCGTACCTTCGCCTGTAGCCACATTACCCGCGATAATGGTCAGCTCCGGATACAATTCGCGCAGTTTGCGTACGGAATCAATAATATTGATGTGATGACCGTGAGCGGAATCAACGGTTATGACGTCTACACCAGCTTTCACAAGCGCTTCTGCTCTTTCGAAGGTATCTTTGGAGATTCCGATCGCTGCACCTACAAGCAGGCGGCCCTGAGCATCCTTAGCTGCTCTAGGGAACTGAATCGCTTTCTCAATGTCTTTAATCGTGATAAGTCCCTTAAGAACATTATCGTCGTCCACCAAAGGCAGCTTCTCGATTTTATGCTTCTGCAGGATCATTTCGGCATCTTGAAGGGTCGTTCCAACCGGAGCGGTAACCAGGTTCTCGCTGGTCATCACTTCGCTGATAACCGTATTGTAATCATGAACAAAACGAAGATCACGATTCGTCAAAATCCCGATCAGCTTATTGTTCTCATCCACGATCGGAACCCCGGAAATCCGGAATTTGCCCATGAGTTTCTCAGCGTCGGATACAAGATGATCGGCATGAAGCGAGAATGGATTGGTGATGACTCCGCTTTCCGAGCGCTTCACCCGATCTACTTCTTCCGCCTGTTGTTCAACCGTCATATTTTTATGAATAATGCCGATTCCGCCTTCTCTAGCAATGGCAATGGCCAAAGGAGCTTCCGTAACGGTGTCCATACCTGCACTGATGAGCGGGATGTTCAATTTCACGTGCTCGCTCAATTTGGTGCTAACATCCACTTCTTTTGGAAGTACCTCGGATTTTCTAGGAACCAACAATACATCGTCAAAAGTGAAGCCTTCCTTGCTAAACTTATCTTCCCACACCTGGGTTATTCCTCCTTTTTGTCGTCTTCCTGCGGACTACAACTACTGTCAGAGCTGGACCGGACGGCATTTTCAAGTATTTTCAGAAATATATTATTGCCATCTTAGCAAAGGGCCCATAGGCTGTCAAGGATTGAATTGGCCCTTTTCCTGAAGTTCGCAAGTATCCATCCAGCGCGTTGTCCTGTCTTTTTGGAGTGGACAAACCAACAGCTTTCTTCTATTAAATGGAAACTTATCCACGTTTAAGATTAACCTGCCATATTGCATCCCTTTAGGCATTATCACGGAGACGATGCATGACTGTCGTTTAGTATCACCCAAGCCGGCTCGAGATAGTCCAGAAATCAGAAATCTACGTTTCGGCATATAGGAAAAGACCGCTATCGAATTACTCGATAACGGTCTTTATGGTTGTTCGCTTGGCGACGTCCTACTCTCCCGGGACCCTTCGGTCCAAGTACCATCGGCGCTGGAAGGCTTAACGGTCGTGTTCGGTATGGGAACGCGTGGAACCCTTCCGCCATCGCCACCAAACGGTTCAGATGCTTGATCACCTGAAAACTAGATACGAAACGATATTTGCGTTGATTAGAATCCGTAGCATTCACCCGAA
>NZ_AEXS01000173.1:0-26251 GCF_000204455.1 Paenibacillus sp. HGF5
AAACATCTCCGCCGGCTCGGGTATTTGGGCCTGGGGCTGCTCCTCTCGGCCATCCTTCTATACCTGCTGTTCCTTCGTCCCACGCCCATCAAGGTGGGTGGATTTACGTCCTCTGCGAATGAAAATACCATGATCTTCGAAGTCATAAATAAGGGATTCGCCGATGTGAAGCTGCTGGACGTGCGGGTGAACGATGGCATGAAGCCCGCCAAGGCCGAGCTGGGCGTCAGTTATTCCCTTCATCTGGTCGGAGGCGAAGGCCTTGATGAAGATCCCGATATCGAATTCGTCGATATTCGGGAGTTGCCGCTAAAGCCCGAGCTCATGCCGGACGAGAAGAGAGCCGCGCTTGATCAAGGTTCGCGGATTCCGCTTAATTACGGCATCCGTCTTTATAACAATCAGCCCATCACGCAGATTGAAGTGAAATATAAGTATGGATGGATCACTTTTACGAGAGAGATGCCGATGGGGCGATTTTTCCGGGATAACGTCTCCACAAAATAAGATTGGAAATATAGGCGATAAAAAACCGGGCTGCTGCAGCCCGGCTCATGCTCAAATTAAAATGACACAACATGATGATTCAAAAAATCCCGCAGCGCAGCTTCCATATCAGCCTCCCCCTCGTCTTCCATCCATGAATCCTGAAGAACAAGATAGCGGCAGGCGCTGCTCTGCAAATAGCTGTAGATGATTTGTGCAGCATCGATATCTTCCCGGGTAACCTCGGCAGCATCGCATTCCATATCCCTCGTGAAATAGCTGAGAATCAAGGCTTTGACCCTCCGCCTCAACGATTCAATGTCCGCTGTTGCAGCCACAGAGCACCTCTCGCTGTGCAGCACTACGTTCCCCTTTATCAAGAATAACTTGATCGTATCTTCGTTTAAATACTCGTAGACAACGATGCTGTGATTCTCTTCGGCGAACTCGATCACATGCCGCTTACTTAAGAGCAGGTTCACCGCCTCCATGCCGTCCCTGTATTTTGCAGCCTGCTCAAAATCGAAACGCTCGGCGGCGCCCAGCATGGTTCGCTCCATTTCATCATATAAACTTCGGTCGTCCCCTTGAAGCAGAGCAATGAATCGATCCATGATTTCATCAAATTGCCGAGCGGTTTCGCCGCCAAGACACTTTCCGAGACAGAGGCCAATCGAATAATTCAAGCAGGGGGTATTTGCCGAAGAAGCGGCAGGTGTATGATTGCAGGCGATTTTACAGCATTCCTTAACCTTCTGCACTGCATGTTCAAGACTATGTCTGCTGGCTGTATAGGGGCCGAAACAACGAGACCGGTCGGGGCCGCCTTCATCCAGTGTATCCGTAAATTCCAGCCATCGCCAATCTCGCTTTTGCCGCAATACGATATAACTATAACCTAGCGGATTTTTCATCTTGCGGTTATACATCGGCTTTATGTCCTGAATGAGCCTGCATTCCAGCATGAACGCCTCAAACTCCGTGTCGGTGACGATATGCTCCAGGTCTTTGACATGCTGAACCAGCCTCTTCACTTTTGGGGAGTGCGATTTATTGTTGTAAAAATACGATTGTACTCTCTTCTTGAGACTTTTGGATTTGCCAACGTAAATGACCGTTCCCCGCGAATCTCTCATGAGATATACGCCCGGCGACAGCGGCAGCTCTTGTATTTTTGTTTTCATTATGACTGTCGATCCTCTCAACGAATCTATCAAACATGGCGTTTTCGTTCACTTCCAAGATACCATATGCACACCAAAAAGCACCACAGTCATGGGCTGATCCAGCTCGATGGACGTGGTGCCTCTATTAGGGACTAGGGCTGCAGCCTCTATTACCCCCGTCTCACATAGGGTGGATTGATTGTCGTGCTCCCGCATGCGACCGAAGGCCCCATAATAACTGATTCTCGAATATAATTGTTGGAACAGGATCAGGCAAGTAGAAAGTTGAAGGCAGGTTATTCAAGGTGTCTCAAGGTAGTACAAAAAAACAATAAGACGAACTCTGATAAGAAGCAGTCCGTCTTATTGTTAATCAGAATCAATTTAATTTATTGAAGTGTTCTTCACTTATTAGATCGAATAACTGTGGGGCATTGAAGGTAGCTTCATCAAATAGAACATCACTTCCAGAATCGCCACAATATAATTGTACATTCTTTTGTTCATCTAGAAATTCAAGATGGAAGAACGGTAGGATATAGCTTTCAGTTTCACTCATCTCATAATGATTGAAGAAATCCACAACTTCCTTATCAATAGGTACACGTAATTCAAGTAGGCCGTCATCACCAAAAGTCCTTTGAACCGTTTGTTTTTTCAGAAAGGGGGCGTCAGCATCATCTTGTGCCCAACATCTTATCTTAAGATACTTACATTCTTTGCAAAAAAACAAAATAATTTTTTTTACCAGATCTTTTCTTTGTTCTGTTTCAAGTTTGCTACTCAGTATATGTGTGTACAATTCTTTGAACTCACCTCATTTCTGACAACTAACATTCTATTTATCATTATATACTGTCATTCATTTTCAGGAATATCTTCGTTTGGTGGTATCCCTGGAACCGTTTCAGATTCAACCGGAACTCCTGGAGCTTTTTTAGATTCGTCTGGTTCTTGTGCCTTCTCATTAGGAGGAGCAGAAAGTTCATCTGATCCAGTATCGATAGGTGGTTGCTCACTATTTCCTTCCGGTTGATCTCCCGCTGATCTAGCAGCAGTAACCAAAGCTATAGCACTTGCAGGCCATGTAGCCCAAGCGATTACAACTATTGCTACAACTACACCAACAGTTACAGCAACTTCCCAATTTGTTGCTTTATTCAGTTGCGCCTTAACTTCTTCCTGCATAGCTTCTTTGGCTTCAGTTATGGCAAGTAGGGGGTGGCAGTTCGTCTTAGAGGTATTATTTACAGTGTCATGAACATACCAACAAATGCTTCCAGCTAGATTAGTTCTCGCTGAGATATGAAGATTGGCTTTATGTATTGAGTAGTTTCCACGAGAATCTTTTTCCCATACGTGAATGTTTGTATGAAGTATGTTCTGTGTTTCATTCCATGGACCTGCCCATCCATTGTGTAGTTGAATAACATCAATTTTATAATTACCTGGGTAAAATTGGGCGAATAACCCGGCAGATCCACTAGCTCCTACTTTAAGGGGAGCGGATACCAATAAAACTAGTGCTAAGATTGTTGCTAAGACAGCACTTCCCCTCTTAATGAAAAACTTTTTCACCAAAGACATTTGATCACTCCTTATTTTTATTGGATGGTAACAATAACTCATAAAATATGATATTTTTTTCTATAAAAGGGTAATAGTTCCATATAATTAAATATAATGCATATTTTTTGTGAAAGTATTGAATAAAAAGACGAAAAAAATGGCGGATACTGTAGAAAGTAATGAGGAACTGACTCGAAGGTTTACATTAATCTTACGACTTTGGAAAAGTGATCGTCTCTATACGTGAATTGCAATATGAGCGAATTGAATTAACAGAGTATATAAAACATTATCTTGATATTCTATTAGATTATTTATTACAAGAAGACCATCTAAACTCTCGATCAAGACGAACCTAAGCAGCAATCTCTTTTTCGTCTTTCCGAGTAAGCTTAATCCGTCATTAGTTATGTTAAGTCGATCCATTTTCTCTTCAAGTTCAATTACAAATCCCCTCACATCCTCGCTGAAATAAAATAGAGACTATCTATTTTATTTCAGCTTTTTCTAGCGAACCAGAAAGAAGACACAGCCATATTCCTCTAGCTTCGCATTCGATACTGCTGCCGGTATGCCCTCGGAGACAGCTGAACCGTCCGCTTGAACATCTTCCCGAAATGGGAGAAGTTGCTGAAGCCCGATCGCCAGGCGATATCCGTGATGGAATCATCGCTCTCCCGCAGGAGACGCTGCGCTTCCTTGACCCGAAGCAGGTTGAGATAATCGCTGAAGGTAAATCCCGTCGTCTGCTTGAACAGCCGGCTGAGATAGTGCGGGCTGATCCGGAACGCCTCCGCTACCTCGGGCAGTGTTAAGGCCTGCCGGTAGTTGTCGTTAAGATACCGGACGACCGCCTGGGTCTTCGGATGAAGGACCGGCTCCGTATCGGCGGAACGAACCATGCCCAAATGCCGGCTGCGGTAGGCGAAGAGCAGCAATTCGACCGTTCGGTGCCGAAGCAGCCAGCTGCTTCCCGCTTGAGGATGGATCATCTCATTCACCATGTCGCCGACCATTCGCTCCACCGCTTCACTCGCTGGCGAAGGAAGCCTTAGAATGGGAACATCCCAACCGAACGGCTCCTTCAACCCTTCGGCCAGCTCAGGCGGTACGGCCAAATCCGCAAACAATTCCGGGTTTATATAGAGGACAAGGCGATCATGGTCGGGCCGGCCGCTGTCCAGCGTCTTATGAACGGCATTCCGGTCCACGAAGACAAGATCACCGGCCCGAACCCTGTAGGAGCGATCCTTGATGAAGTAGATCCGCTCGCCCGATAACAGGTAGTACAGCTCATAATGATCGTGGAGATGGTCGGCCGACATCGAGAAATAGCCAATGCGGCGGTCATACTCCATGCTCAAATATCCGGTGGGATCATGATAATCTGCTCGAAAAGGCTTGGTCATGCGGGCTGCCCCCTTTTCTTGGATTATAGCAAAATATGCGGTATTTGAAAGCGATTACGCATGAAATGCGGCGAAAGCAATGCTCCCTTGTTATAGGCTAGAGCTATATTCAAGGAGGCGATAGAGATGAGTGACAAGAAACGTTATGTATTGGTCGGTACCGGCGGCCGCGCCGAATTTTTTTATGGCGCCCTGGCCCAAAACTTCCGCGACAAATCCGAGCTTGCTGCCTTTTGCGATATCAATCAAACCCGCATGAATTACGCGAATCAGCTGCTGCGGGAAAAATATAAATACGCCGAGGTGCCTACCTACCCCGCGGACCAATTCGACCGGATGATCGAGAACGAGAAGCCCGACTACGTGATCGTGACCAGCATCGACCGGACCCATCACAAGTATATTATCCGCGCGATGGAGCTTGGATGCGATGTCGTGACCGAGAAGCCGATGACGATCGACGAGGAAAAATGCCAGGCCATCCTGGATGCCGCCAAGCGGACCGGACAGAACATCAGGGTCACCTTCAACTACCGTTACGCCCCCCACCATACCAAGGTACGGGAATTGATCATGAACGATACCATCGGCCAGGTGACCTCGGTGCATTTCGAATGGCTGCTGAATACCCGCCACGGCGCGGACTACTTCCGGCGCTGGCACCGGGACAAGCGGAACAGCGGCGGATTGCTCGTTCATAAATCCACCCATCACTTCGACCTGGTCAACTTCTGGATCGGTTCCCATCCTGAAACCGTTTTCGCCTTCGGAGATCTCATGTATTATGGTAGAGAGAATGCCGAAGCGCGGGGCGTTACGCAATTCTATAATCGCGCGACCGGCAACAAGGTTGCGAAAGAGGACCCTTTTGCACTCCATCTGGATTCCGATGCGCATCTCAAAGCCATGTATCTGGATGCCGAACCGGAGGACGGCTACCAGCGGGACCAAAGCGTATTCGGAGACGGCATCAACATTGAAGATACGATGGGCGTCCTCGTGCGATATCAGAACAAGGCCATTTTAACGTATTCGCTGGTCGCCTATCAGCCGTGGGAAGGCTATCGCATCGCCATCAACGGCACCAAAGGCCGGATCGAGATGAACATCGTCGAACAATCCTACGTCAATTCACTGGGCGACAAGAGCCTGGAAGGCGCGTTAATCGGGAAAACGCTGCGGGTGCTTCCGATGTTCGATGCCCCGTACGAGGTTCACGTCGAGGAGCAGCAGGGCGGACATGGCGGAGGCGACCCGGTACTGCTGAATGATCTGTTCGGGGAACCGGTGGAAGATCCTTATGCCCGCGCGGCCAACCATATCGATGGGGCGAGATCCATACTGACAGGAATTGCAGCCAACCGCGCCATCGCCACCGGCATGCCTGTGCGAATCGGTAATCTGGTTCGTTTCTAAGCCGTACACGGCTGCTCCAAGCATTTTTCCTTCAAAGGCTGCGTATTTGCGCAGCCTTTTTTCACATGTCGCAAACCGCCTAGAAATCCGCTTTTCGTAAAGGAGGAAATTGATGTTTTTCTCATTAAAAAGCCGTTTGATCGCCTTTATCGTCGCACTCTTCGTCCTCTCTTTCGGCACGCTCTCCTTCCTGCTGTTTACGGAATCGCGCACCGTGATCCGCTCCTACATCGAATCCTCGGCCCTTGAAAAGATGGAGGAATACGGTTCCTACGTGGATATGGTCCAGATGCAGATTTATGACGTCGCTTCCCTGGTCTTCAACAGTGACATAGCCAAGAACTGGGACAACGCCATCGGCGATCCGCTGCTGCCCGAAGGGGAGAAGATGCTGGCCAATCTTGCGATGAGCCGATTTCTGACCCAAGCGACCAACAGCTACACCAGTATCTCCGATGTATCCATCTACCGGCGCAGCGGGCTTCGGGTCGGCGGCGAGAACCAAGTCGAAAGCGACCCTGCCTTTTTGCGGGAATCGTGGTACACGAACTTCTTCGCGTCCGGAGACCGCTGGCTGCCAGCGCATACGGACCAGCATGAACGCGTCCGGGATCACGGCAATCCCGTTGTCAGCCTGCTGATGCCCATCGGGACCTTCCATCATGCCACGGCGCAAAACGTGATGAAGGTTAACGTCAGCGAGTCTTATTTTCTGGAGCCGCTCACCCGGATCCACTTGGCCAAGAACAGCACGATTTTTCTGTTGAACGAGCAAGGAAGCCCGATTCTATCCCAGCAGGCGCATGAACTCGGCGCCGGAGCCCTATCGGAGATCGATCGCATTCGAAACGGCCCGCTGAAATCGGGCGTCGTCTATCTGACCAACGATGAGGGGCAGCGGGACATTCTGGTTTACAAGAAGCTGGGGCGCACCGGCTGGATGCTGGCCGGCCTGGCGCCGGAGAAGGAGCTGTACTCCTCTCTTCACAAGCTTCAGAGTACCATTCTGGTGGTCACGGTCGTTCTGATCCTGGTCTCCCTGTTTGCCGCCGCATGGCTCTCCTATGGCGTCACCAAGCCTTTAACGCGTCTGGTGCTGGCGATGAGGCAGGTGCAGCGCGGAGCCTTCGACCAGGCCGAGTCCGTTCTGCCTCCTGACAAAAACGTAAAGAGCGAGGTCAGTTACGTCATCTCCACCTTCCGCTATATGATCAGCCGCCTGCGGCAGCATATCCAGAACGAATTCGAGCTGAAGCTGCTCCGCCAGCAGGCGGAGTATAAAGCGCTGCTCATGCAGATCAATCCCCACTTCATGTTTAACACCCTGGAGCTGGTGAGCAGTCTTGCCATGCAGCGCCGGACGGACGATACCGTGCAGGTGATCGAGGACCTCGGCAAAATGATGCGCTTCTCCATGAATACCAGCGACGACCGGGTCCCCCTAACCGAAGAACTGGCCTATGTCCGCCACTATATCTCCATTCTGCAAACCCGCTTCGGGCCTAAACTCGACATCTCCGTTCACGAGGAAGGCCGGCTGGATTCGCTGGTGATGATCAAGTTCATACTGCAGCCGCTGATCGAGAATGCGGTCAAATACAGCTTTCAGCATCAAACCACGGCACAGGTGGACATCCAAATCAGCAGGCAGGGCAACCGCCTGTTTCTCCGCGTCGCGGATAACGGTCCCGGCATGCCCTCCGAGATTATCCGCAAGCTCCAGGACCCCGCGGCGGCCTCCCAGTTGGAGCCGATTCTCCGAAGCGAGAGCTGGCACATTGGACTCGGCAACGTGATTGCACGCTGCCGCTTGCATTACGGCGACTTATTTGCCGTTCATATTCGGAACGGGAGCGAAGCCGGCACATGCATCGAACTGATTCTACCGGTACAGGAGGAATATCATGTACAACGTATTGATCGCAGATGACGAGATCGAGGTTCGCGAAGGGCTGAAGCTGAAAGTCGACTGGGAAAGCATGGGCTTTGCCATTTCGGGGGAGGCCGGGAACGGCCTGGAAGCTGAAGAGCTCTTGAAATCCCATTCGTATGACCTGCTCATTACCGACATGAACATGCCTGTCATGGACGGCGTCCAGCTGCTGGACGTTTGCCGGAGCCACAATTCGACCATACAGATCATCATCATTACAGGATACGAGGATTTTCAATACGCCAGAGCGGGCGTCCGCAGCCAGGCCATGGACTACTTGCTGAAGCCGGTTGCCCGGGACGACCTGAAATCCGCCTTAAGCAAAATCAAACACGAATTGGATAAGAACCGCAAGGTACGGGACGATTCGGAAATGATGCAGTGGCGGCTATCCCAATATTACAAAGAAATGAAGGAACGCTTCCTGCTGGATCTCGTACGCGGCAACCGCCTGCCCCCCGCCTCCATGCCGGAACGGATTCGACTGTTTCACCTGGAGGATTGGCAGGATGGCCGCGTATGCTTCATCACCGCGGGCATGAGGGAATCCGGCATGCAGAAAGCATCCGAAGGCCGCGCGCCCGAGCAGCTCCGCCTTCCGTTTCAAATGGTCTGCCATGAAATCGCCGAGTCTTATCCGGGCGGCATTCAAGTGTTTCATGATGCAGCTCATCCCGGTATCATGCATTTCATTGCGCTTGACGGCATTCAGCATGCATTCGCGGATAAACTCGCCGCGCAGGCATCCTCGTATTTAACCGTGGAGGTGCAGGTAGGATTAGGGCTGCCCGTGTCGGGACTTGAGCGCTGGAAAGAGGGTTATATCCACTCCCTGCTGGCCTGGAATCTGGCAGGACGCCAGAACGGACCGGATCAGGCACCCGTAACCGACCAAAGTCCGTTGCTGCCGGACGAAACAAGCCGCGCGCTTCATCGCTGCCTGATCCGGGGCGAATTGGAATCCTTCCGCAGCATCATCCGGAGGGAGCTGGGCGAGGCATTCCGGCTATCGCCTTCCCGCTTGGTACGGAGCCTTTTTCAAATCACGCTGATTATGGAATCCGCCGCTTTCGACAACATACGGCATTCACGGGGAGGGGGGCCTTTATGGATTTCACCCGAATGGGTTTTATGGCTGGAGACCCCGGAGCAGGCGGAACGCCTGCTGATGCAGTGGGCACAGGATTTTGTTGACCACCACCTGGAATCCGGAGACGGAGACGCTACCCTGATTGAATCCGCCAAGCGGTATATCGAGGAAAATTATATGCAGGAATTATCGCTGACCTCGCTGGCCGAGCAGTATAATTACCACCCTACCTACTTCTCGGAAATGTTCAAGGAAGGGGCTGGAGTCTCGTTCATCCAGTACGTTACGGAGGTTCGGATGAAACACGCCGTACGCCTGCTGCAGGAGACCCGATTGACGGTATGGGACATAGCCGAGCTGACGGGTTTCTCTTCACCCGGCTATTTCAGCTCCAAATTCAAAAAAATGTTCAATCAAAGCCCTTCCGAGTTCCGACTGTCGCAATCCGAAAAAATCGAACACGATGATCCGAAGAAATGAGATTCCGCCCTCTCTCCTCCCCCGGTATGATGTGTTTACCGGGCGCACCGACATACCGATTGAAAGCGCTTCAGGCTATCAGGTAACCGCCCATGCTCATCCATCCTGAAGGGAGGCACATTATGAGAAAGCTGTCCAAGCCCTTATACGGCCAGCAGAATAAGACAGCCTACTTGTTTCTTCTGCCTTGGCTCATCGGCTTCTTCTGTCTGACGCTGGGGCCGATGATCGCATCGCTGTACTTGTCCATGACCAAATTCAACCTGCTGTCATCGCCGACTTGGACGGGACTCAGCAACTATGTCCAGATTTTTACCGAAGACGATACGTTTCAACGATCCTTGTGGCTAACGTTCTATTATGTGTTCTTGTCCGTGCCGCTGAGGCTTGCGTTCGCGCTGCTGATCGCCATGGCCTTGAACAAGGGCATCCGCGGACTCGGGATTTACCGGACCGTGTATTACATCCCCTCTCTATTGGGAGGCAGCGTTGCCATTGCCATCGTCTGGCGCCAAATCTTTGACGGCAGCGGGCTGGTCAATCAGTTCCTCGGCTGGTTCGGCATTACGGGCCCCTCGTGGATCGCCCACCCCGACTATGTGGTGTATACGATTATCACGTTGTCCGTCTGGCAGTTCGGATCAGCCATGGTCATCTTCCTTGCCGGTCTGAAACAGATTCCGACGGATTTATATGAAGCATCCGGCGTAGACGGTGCCGGAAAGATCCGTCAATTCTTCGGCATCACGCTGCCGATGCTGTCACCCGTTATCTTTTTCAATCTGATCATGAGCATGATCAATTCGTTCCAAGCCTTCACGCCGGCCTACGTCATCGGAGACGGGCGGGGAGGACCGCTCGACGCCACGATGTTCTACACCTTGTACCTGTATCTGAAAGGCTTCTCGTTCTTCGATATGGGTTATGCCTCGGCTCTGGCATGGATCATGCTGGTCATCATCGGGGTGTTCACCGGAATCGTTTTTCTTACATCAAAATTCTGGGTCTTCTACGGGGATAACCAGGAAGGGAGGTAATGGATATGCCGCTTAAGCGACAACTGGTTCAAGCCGGGAGGCATGCCGCCATTATCCTCCTCGGCCTGCTCATGCTGTATCCGGTGCTGTGGCTCGTCTTCAGCTCGTTTAAACCGAATCATCTTATCTTCACCAACAGCAGCCTCATTCCGACGGCCTTCACGCTGGATCATTACGTGAACGGCTGGCGCGGGCTCCAGGGCATTTCCTTCGGCCGATTCTTCGGCAACTCCGTGCTGATCTCGGTCATGAGCGTCATCGGGAACATCGTCTCCTGTTCCCTGGCAGCCTACGCCTTCTCCCGATTGAAGTTCAAATTCAAAAGCCTGTGGTTCAGCATCATGCTGGTGACGATTATGCTGCCTTACCACGTAACGCTCGTGCCTCAATACATTCTGTATAACGAGCTTCATTGGATCAATACGTATTTCCCGCTCATCCTGCCCAAATGGCTGGCGCATGACTCTTTCTTCATTCTGCTGATGGTTCAGTTCATCCGCGGCATTCCGCGGGAGCTGGACGAGAGCGCGACCATCGACGGCTGCGGACAATCGCAGATCTTCTTCCGCATCGTGGTGCCGCTTCTCGTCCCTGCGCTGATTACGACGGCCATCTTCACCTTCATCTGGAGCTGGGACGACTTCTTCAGCCAGATGATTTATTTAAGCAAGATTGATTTGTTCACTGTACAGCTGGGGATCCGATCCCTGTTCGATCCTTCGGGGCAATCGGATTGGGGGGCGCTGCTCGCCATGTCCACGCTGTCGCTGCTGCCTGTGACGATCATCTTTCTGGTGTTTCAACGGTATTTTCTCGAAGGCATTGCCACGACCGGCCTGAAGTAGTCTTTAGAAGCTCTGTCGTTCGAAGGCGTGCTGCAAATGAACCAATTATGATTAGACTGGGGGATTATCCATGTTGAAGAAATGTTTCGTTGGCATGTTGGCTTCGCTCCTATTATTCGTCACCGCCTGTTCCGGAACGAATCACACGGGAGAAGGCGGGAATGCGGACGCAGGGGCCGAGCCGAGCGGCCAGGTCGAGCTGCGTTTGATGTGGTGGGGCGACCAGAAACGGGCCGATATTACGAACGAAGCCCTGAAGGTGTTCCAGAACAAACACCCGAACATCAAAATCGTCGGCGAATTCTCGCCTTCCTCCGGTTATTTCGATAAGCTGAACACCCAGCTCGCTTCCGGCACCGCCCCGGATATCTTCTTCCTGGGCGGAAACGTGGTGGACTATGCCAAAAAAGATGTGCTGCTGAACCTGGATCCGTATGTCGGCAGCGAACTGAAGCTGGACGGCATGGATGCCACCATGGTGGAATACGGCCGGCTGGACGGGAAGCTGCAGCATATTTCGGCCGGCGCAAACGCCCGGGGAATCGTCATCAACAAGGCGCTGTTCGAAAAGGCAGGCATTCCTCTGCCGGAGCAGGATTGGGATTGGGAGGAATTTGCCGCCATCAGCAAAGAACTGTCCGACAAGCTCGGCGACGGCGTATACGGCACCTATAATTTCACCGTCGACGGAATGGATATCTTCCTGAAGCAGCGCGGAAAACAGCTGTATGATATGGAGAACGGAAAGCTCGGCTTCGCGAAGGAAGACATTCAGGAATGGTTCGAGTATTGGGAGCAGGCCTCGAAGGCCGGCGGTGTCGTTACGCCTGAACTTCAGGTGTCCAATCCGCACGATGATACCAGCAAATCATTGTTGATTACGGGCAAAGCCGCCATGAGCCTCCTCCCTTCCAATCAGCTGGCTGCGTTCCAGAGCCTGACGGAAGATCCGCTCATTCTCCATCCGGTACCAAGAGGTCCGAAGGGTACGGGCGTGGTATTCGAGTCCAGCCAAGGACTATCCGGATATGCCAACACCAAGCATCCGAAGGAAGTCGCTACGCTTATGGACTTCTGGATCAACGATCCCGAAGCGGCCAAAATCCTCGGCAACGACCGCGGCGTGCCGGTAACGGAAGCCAATCGCAACCTGCTCCAGGAGGAAGCGGGTCCTGTGGAGGAGATTGTGTACAATTATACGAGCCTCGTATCGGAAGCCACGAAGACCGAGCCTTTTGACGTGAGTTATAATCCGCCGGGATTCGCCGAGTTCTCCAAGCTGGCCCAGACGACGACCCAGGAGATCGGTTTCGGCCGGAAAAACGTCGAGCAGGCCGTTGCGGACTTCTACAACGGCACCGTGCGCATATTTGAATCGAATCAATAACAAGCTTTCAAGGAGGCGGACATGACAGAAGCTATGCTGGACCGGCTGCGCCGGATTTCGATACGGGATCAGGTGCAGACGGGCAAACCGGAAGACCGGAAGCTGCTGCAGGAATGGCAGGCCACAGGCGTCCGATTCGCGGCAGCGGGCGGACAGCTGGAAGCAGCTTATTATACCGCACTGAAGAAGCTGCTGGCCTGCATCGTGCCGATGAACGGCAGCGATCCGATTCTGCAAGAAGGAGGAATCTACCTCGGCTGCTGGCTGGAGAGCACCGGCACCATCAACGCGGAACTGCTATCGCGACTGATCCCCTCGGTATCGAAAACAACCTACCTCGCCTTTGCCGATCAGCAAAGAGAGGATGGGCTGCTCCCTTATAAACTGACGGAGAACGGACCGTCGTTCCGCCAGATCCAGCTCGTCACGCCGCTGGCACGCTGCGTCTGGAACCACTACGAGCTTCATGGAAGGGATCTCCCATTCCTGAAGACCATGTACCAAGCCATGTCGCGTTACGACGACTGGATCGCGCGTTACCGCAACAGCCGGGGGACCGGCTGCGTGGAGGCTTTCAGCACCTTTGATACCGGGCATGATCTGTCGCCCAGGTTCTGGCATGTTCCGGATACGCCCTATAGGAATGATGCCGCTGCCTTCCACCCGGACTCCCCGGTGCTGCCCTTCCTGGCACCGGATTTGACCGCCAACATCTACTGCCAGCGCCTGTATTTGGCCCGCATGGCTGAAGAGCTCGGCGAATCCGGAGCCGATTGGAGGGCCAAAGCCGAAGCCAGCCTGGATAACCTCCTCCGCTACTGTTATGACGAGGAGGATCAATTCTTCTACGACCGTGATCGGAACGACGAGCTGGTCAGGGTTCAATCCGACGTGCTGCTGCGCGTGATGGCCTGCGAAGTGGGCGACCGCGGGCTGTTTGACGACATGCTGCGCCGGTATTTGCTGAATACGAGCAAATTCTTCGCCAAATATCCGTTTACGTCCCTGGCGATGGACGACCCGCGGTTCGATCCGTCCTCCTCTTACAACAGCTGGGGCGGGCCGTCCAATTTCCTGAGCTTGATCCGGGCGCCGCATGCCTTTGAACATCACCACCGCTATGTCGAGCTGACCTGGGTGCTGCAGCCGATTCTGTCCGCCTTGTCCAAGGCGAAGCGCTTCCCGCAAACCTTGAGCCCTTGGACAGGTGCTGAGGGCTTTACCGAGGCGTATTCCCCCTCCATTCTGTGCTTGCTGGATTACGTGGAACGGCTCTGCGGCATCATGCCGATCGGATCGGATCGCCTGTGGTTTACGGGACTGCTTCCGGTCGATATGGACCATGGCGAGGAAGTCGCCGGCAACACGGCCTATAGCCGAACCGTGAACGGGCTGCACTACGAACTGGTGAACACCCCGGACAACGTCACCGTATACCGGGGAGGCCGCGTTCATATTCAAGGGCCCGCCGGGATTCGGCTGGTCACGGACCGCAGCGGACAATTGGAGGGCGTGATCGGCATGAGCGCGCGAACCATTGAAGGCGAGCTCCGCTATCAAGGCACATCCATTCCGATCCGGATCAAAGGCAATGAAATGCAGCAGTATTCAGACGGAGATTTGAAGACAGAGAGGGATATCGGCATCATCTTTCCTGCCTATCGGTAATTGAAGGAGGTGAACGCTTAAGCGTGAAAACTGCAGACATTCAGCTTCGGGACCCCTACGTACTGCCTGACCCGACACAGCGAATATACTACATGTACGGCAGCACCGACAAAAATATATGGAAGGAAGGAAACGGCTTCGATGTCTATATCAGCCGGGATCTAAACGATTGGGAAGGCCCTTATCCGGTCTTTCGCAAACCGGACGATTTCTTCGCGGACGTGAACTTCTGGGCACCCGAAGTCTACTATTACCACGGGCGTTACATCATGTTTGCCACCTTCCGCCGAAAAGATAACGATCTGCTGGGCACTGCGGTGCTGTCGGCTGAGCAGCCGTCAGGGCCCTTCTCCCTTCATAGCGAAGGGCCCGTGACCCCTGTCGACTGGAGTTCCCTGGATGGTACGCTCTATATCGACGAAACCGATCAGCCGTGGATGGTGTTCTGCCGCGAGTGGCAGCAGGTCGGCGACGGCGAGATTTGCGCCATGCGTCTGAGGCCCGATCTCACCGAGGCCGCCTCAGAGCCCGTGACCCTGTTCCGAGCCTCCGAGGCCCCTTGGGCCTCGCCGTTCCACTCGCCCCGTTTTCCCGGATCGGGCAACTATGTGACGGACGGCCCGTTTCTGTTTCGAACAACGTCGGGGAGTCTGCTCCTATTATGGGCCAGCTTTGTGGATGGCCGATACGCGCTCGGCATTGCCAAGTCGCCAACCGGCATACTGACGGGTCCCTGGCTTCAAGAGCCCGAACCCTTATATTCCAGCGACGGCGGGCACGGCATGGTGTTCCGCACCTGGAACGGGCAGCTTATGCTGACCGTGCATACCCCGAACCGCACGCCGGATGAACGGCCCATCTTTATTCCCGTCGCTGAAGATGGTGATAGCATCAAGATGGTTGGGATGTATCGGACAACGCGTATGCCCAAGTAATTTCTCTATACAAAAAGGCCGCTCTCCATGAAGATGGCAGAGCGGCCTTTTTAATAGTTTTTTTTCATTCCTAAGTTATGCTTTGCTTTACTTTCCAATATAACAAAAGGAAGCCGTACGCGTACGGCCTCCCTCTACACTTATTACAGCTTCACGATTTTACCGGTCTCTTGGGATTCGAATGCACCCAAGATCACGTTCAAGGAACGAAGTCCTTCCTCACCGGAAATGCTAGGCGGCGTGTTCGTGAGAATGGATTCGACGAACGCGTCGATGACGCCGCTCGGAACCTGCTTCTCATTGGTTGCCATGGCGCCTACCTTGTAGGTCTCCACCGTACCGTCGGTCAGCTCTACAACCACCTCGTCGCCGTTAACGGTACCGATCTTCATGGCACCCTTCTCGCACCACAATACCGTTCCGTTATCGCCGGATCTGTAATGCGTCCAGCTTGCCATCAGCGTGCCCACGGCCCCGCTCTTCATACGAACGATACAAGTCGCGTTGTCGTCCACATCGGTTCCTTCTTTATGGACCGTTCCGATAAAACCTGCCACTTCCACGATCTCATCGTTCAGCAGGTAACGGATAAAGTCGGATTTATGCACGCCGAGATCACCCATGGCCCCCATAATCGCTTCTTCCTTGCGGAAGAACCAGCTGTCGCGTCCATCCAGGCTCCAGCTCTCCGGACCGCCGTGGCCGAAGGAAGTACGGAAGGTAAGCACTTTGCCGAGCTTGCCGGAATCCAGAATCTCCTTCGCTTTTACGTGCGGAGGCATGAAACGTTGATTGTGGCCTACCATCAGGTACACCCCGTTCTTGCGGGCGGCCTCGATCATTTGCTCTCCTTCTTCGGCCGTCGTAGCCATCGGCTTCTCCACGAGCACATGAAGGCCGGCATTCGCAGCCGCGATGCTCATCGGAGCATGCAGATAGTTCGGCGTACATACGCTAACGGCGTCCAGCTTCTCGTTCTTCAACAGTTCTTGGTAGTCTGCGTAGGCTTTACCGCCATACTGGGCTGCCATCTCTTCGGCGCGTTCCTTCACCGGATCGGCAAAAGCAACCAGCTCCACGTTAGCATTGTTCGCGTATTCAGGAATATGTCTGCGCTGGGCAATCGCGCCGCAGCCAAACACTGCCACTTTAATTTTGCTCATTGAAAGTCTCCTTTTTTGCTTATAGATTAAAATTGGTTCAGGTAGTTCTGCTTCAGCCAGTTCATGCTGTTCTCCACGCTTACCAGCGGTGGATTCTGACATACGTCCTGCTCCACGATCAGCCATTCCGTGCCTGCATCGGATGCAGCCTGAATGACGCCCGGCAGGTTAACCGAGCCTTGGCTCAGCTCCAGCGTCTTCATGTTGCCTTCCGCATCCTTGCTGAAGTCTTTCAGGTGAAGCAGCGGAAGACGTCCGGCGTATTTCGGAATGTAAGTGAGCGGATCTTGTCCGGCGAATTGTACCCAGCATACGTCCATCTCCACTTGCACGGCTTCCGGCGTCGTTGCGGAATACATCGCATCAAAAACGAACTGGCCATCAACCTCGGCTTCGAATTCGAATGCATGGTTATGGTATCCAAAGATCAGTCCCTGCTTGCGGGCTTCGGCCCCTACTTCCTCCAGGAAGGAGAAGAGGTTCTTCCAATCCTCGGCATCTTTACGATCTTCTTCGGCCACATATGGACACATCATATATTTAGCGCCAATGGTTTTCAGGTAATCAATTTCCTTCTGCAGGTCTGCACGAAGCAGATGCAGGCCCACGTGACTGCCGATCGCTTTCAGGCCAAGCTCTTGAAGAAGCGTTTTCATTTCCTCGGCCGGAATGTCTCCATAACCTGCGAATTCCACGCCTTCATAACCCAATTCAGCGACTTTGCGGAGCGTACCGCGGAAATCCTGTGCCGTTTCATCGCGCAGCGTATACATTTGCAAACCAATGTTCATTCTTCTCATTATAGCGCACCTCGATTCCAAAAATGAGTTACTGCTCTATCTGCTACTATCATACATGCAAATAGGCTAAAATGAACATAAACAATATTGCTGCAACATGAACTATCTGCTTATATTTTTACTGGGGGTTGTTACCATTATGGAAGCTAGGCTGCTCATCTGCGACTATTCCTATCACTTTCAGCAATTCAGCAACAGCCATCGGGGCGGCTTGACGACCTATCTCTTCCGACTTCAAACCGAAGGCTCCTGCGAAATCTATTGCAACGGCATCGAGCACCACGTGCAGGCAGGCGATCTGCTTCTGCTGAAGCCCGGCGATGAATACGAGCTGCGGGTGAAGGAAGACGACGAGGATGGCCGCGTGTCCAGCGGGGATTATTTTATATTCTGCGACGGCTCCTGGATTGATGATTGGTGGAACCGCATCCCCCGCCCTGTCGTCAGTCATGTTGGGCTCGACGATTATTTGCTCGGTCTGTGGAGACAGATGCTGCTGGAGAAGCGGCGCGGCCTCGAAGGGGAAATCGGGGAATTGACCGACTACCTGCTGCGCAGTCTCTGCCTCTGCCTGGACCGCGCCATTACCGAGATCAAGCCTACCGATCGCCTTGCCTTCACCGCCCTGCGGCTGAAGCGATTCGTGGAGGAACATGCTACCCTAACCTTCAAGCTGGAGGAAGCTGCTTCCCATGTCGGGCTTAGCTTATCCCGGGCTGTCAAACTGTTCAAGGAGTATTACGGAAAAACCATGATCCAGTACGCCCTCGAGATCAGGCTGAACGCAGCCGTCGAGCGCATCAAATACAGCACGATGACGCTGGAGGAAATTGCGGAAACCTGCGGCTTCGCAAGCTACTCCTATTTTCACCGGGTATTCCGTGCCAACTACGGCCTGTCCCCCGTCAAATTCCGGGAAACGGCAACGGTGCCGGCAAGGCCAGGACAGGAGAAAAGTCCCCGCTGATTTTTTTTCTACTATAATATAAAGAAGCAGCCCATGCTCATCCTTGAAGGCAGGAGCAAGCTGCTTTGCACTTTAGTAACTCGAAATATGCTCCAACTGCTTTTTCCGGCCACATCCATTCATAGCATCGCGGCCCCGGCGGCAGCGAAGACCAGCATGAAATAAACGCAGACCCATATCAGATGATTGCGATTCCACTCCCGCGGCTTGATCTCGACCGCGTACGGGAGCAGCCAGAGGAAGCTGGCGACAAACCATGCAGCCGAGGCCAAACCGATAAACAGCAGCTTTTTTCCTTGCTCGTATTGGAAGACAGGGTCCATCCCGTTAAAACGGATTAGGGAGCCGCTGGTCAAGGTACAGGAATAAGCCAACACCATGAACACGGCCACGACCAAGAGCGTGCCGATGGCCTTGAGCCCGTCCGGAACCAGGAAATTCGGCCGTCTCCCTTTTTTTCCGGAAAAGCCGATCAAAAAGAATACAAATCCGACCAAAATAGCCACACCTGCTCCTGAAGCGACAATGCCTCCGGAAATGGCAGCTGCCAAGGCTAGAATCGAAACCATCATCTCGTCTTTCCCTCTCTTTCGTACCTGCTGAACCGTACTGCGTGTGCTTGAAATTGAAATCGTGCGAAGGAGCACTAAATTTCCATAGGTAACGCACAATGACTGTGCAGATCGTATCGATCTACTTACTCACATCCGTCGTATCATCCATCCGGGCAGCCCGCATCGGTGAGAACACGAACCAAACTCCGACTACAGCCAGTCCGGTGATAACAACGCCTAATGCAGTGCGAAATCCATATACGTCAGCGATTAAGCCACCCAGAGGCGCTCCAATAACGATCATACTGCGGTTGATAGACCTCATGGTGGCATTCATACGCCCATGCAAGTGTGCAGGTGTGATCGTCTGCCGGTAACCCATCTCAATCGGACCCTCAATGCCTAATGCAAATCCATAAAACAGTTGCCCAAATCCGATCAAGAGGAAGGTCTGAATCGACAGATTACCGTCGTCAGTGGATGGTGCCAGAACCATGAACAGGACCGCAGGTGCATACAAAAGTCTGGCATATGTGATGCTGCGTCCAATTCCAAATCGCTTGCTGACCCGGGTTGATAACGTCGTGCCTATAACAGCGCCAATCCCGGCTGATGTCATGACCAGTCCCAGTGTTGACGCATTAAATCCTAATTCGTTGAGAGCGTAAGTTACCAGCACCGTACCCAGCATACTGTTAAATAGAAACCACACATGGGTATTGAGTGCCAGCGTGCTAAGAAACGGATGCCGGTAAACCCAGCGCAATCCTTCCTTTATCAATTCAACTATGCGTTCATTCGAGGCCTTTTCCTGCATGGGCTGATGTTTAATGAAAGCCATAACCAGCCCTGAAAACAGATACGAAGCTGCGTTAACCAGGATGGCAAACGGAGCGGTAATGACGGAGACTAATAAACCGGCAGCTGCGGGGCCGCTGGTTTCCGCAACGGCTGCGCTTTGCTCCAACCGTGCATAAGCGGGCAATAACAGCCTTCTCGGCACGAGTTGGGGCACAATAGATTGAGATGCAGCATCATTGAATAACGACATCGTCCCGAAGAGTATCATGATGATCATCAGAATGCCCACATGGATTCCATCGAACAATGCCAGTAGGCAAATCGCTACGAGCAAGATCCCCCGTCCCAAATCGGTCAGTACCAGGATGTTCCGACGACTGACGCGATCAATAATCACTCCCGCCACCAATCCCAGCAGCACATAGGGTAGCCACCTCGAGGAATTGATCCAGCCCACATCAACGGTACTGCCTTCCAGGTTAACCACCACCAGCACTTGGAGAGCAAGTGTGGTTATATACGTGCCAAAATAGGAAATGGTGGAGGCTAACCAGAAAAATACGTAACCCTTATTGTTGGTGAGATTCATCTCTAACCTCCATCTGAGCGCCGTATTTTTCGGGTTAATTGTATATTTGAGCCTCTGCTGAATGAAGTCACGAGCGCTGTAACTAGTTAGATTGTAGCATATCCGTAACAGATAGAGTCGTAACTCATTCCAATCGTTCCACGATCAAACCATGGGGCGACTTATCGACAGAATGAATGTGAATGTTTCTAACGATCTACTCAAGGGAATTTGAACCAGTAATCCAACGTGCCCGGTATGCTCTTTATTTTAAAGATTCTATATATCATTACGTCATACCAATGACTGCACGATTTATACAAAAATGGTCTTACCTATAGGTAAGACCATTTTCTACGACGAAAGTCTACTATTCATGTATGGTTCCAGCACTCATGGACTGCTCATGATGCAGCAGCCACTGCTTTCGTGATAGGCCGCCGCCATATCCGCCCAATTCGCCGCTCGTATTGATCACGCGGTGGCATGGGATGAGGATCGCGAGCTGGTTGGCGCCATTCGCTTGGGCAACGGCACGATACGCCGTCGGTCTTCCCATCGCCGCTGCGATTTCGCCATACGAAGTCGTTTGGCCGGGGGGAATCCGCAGCAATCGGTCCCACACTTCTTGTTGAAACGGCGATCCCAGCAAGAACAAGGGCGTCTTGAATTGCGTTAACCTCCCGTCAAAATACGCTGCGAGCTCCTGCTCGATCGAACGGATCGGAGCCGTATGGCCCGGAATAATCGCCGACTTGGTTCTCTGCCGGAGCCGTTCAACCTCACGCTCCAGGCCCCGGCGGTCCACGAATTCGAGCAGATACAAAGCCTCCTCGTCCGCGATGGCCATCATCGGCCCGAGACGCGTGTCGATCCATGAAGCTTTTAAGATGTTATGATGCCCCGATCGGCTAGGCGCCGCGCCCATGATGCGGGAAAAAGCATCCCTAAAGCCGCTGCTCGACTCGTAGCCGGTCGACAGCTGGGCATCGATGACGGCATGCCCCTCCCGGATTTGCTTCAAGGCAAGTCCCATCCGCCGCGCCCGTGCGTATTCAACGAAGGTCATCCCGAACCGCTTCTTGAACTGGCGCCTTGCCGTCGAAGCATCCACGGACAGCTTTTGAAAGTCCTGGTTGGTCCACCTTTTCTCCGGATTCTCCTCAACGGCTTCTACGAGCAGCCGGACCAGGTCCGATACCTGATTGGGGTGCGATAACGGACGGCAGCGTTTGCAAGGCCTGAAGGATGCAAGCAGCGCTTCTTGAGCCGTCTCGTAAAATTCGCAGTTTTCCATCTTCGGTTTCCGGGCCGGGCATGTCGGGCGGCAGAACACCCCTGTAGTCTTCACGCCTACATAAAACACGCCTTCGTACTCCGATTTCTTTTCCAGCAGCGCCTGGTAATACTCCTGCTGATTGGCAGCCGATATCACTTGGGTTCCTCCCCGCTTTGATGTACTTTCTAAAGGGCCATACGCTTGTTGGCCTTAATCATCATGCTCTCTTGTTCTCGTGTTTCTATTATATTTCTTTTGCCGGCATGACGTGGCCGAAAAACGTGCACGAATATTTTCGAGAGGAAAAAATGCATGAACCCCGATGACTCTGTTTGACCAATCATACGAAAAGCCCCTTCCGTTGACCGGAAGAGGCTTTTTCTTTCAAGAATATGAATTTCGCTTAAAGTTTAACCTTTGATGGATCCTGCCACCATGCCCTTCATGATCTGCTCCTGCAGGATCAGGTAGGCCACGATCGTCGGAATGACCGCGATCGCCATCGCTCCCATCGTCAGGCTGTAATCCGTGCCGAAGCCGTCCGAGAACAGGGACAAGCTGAGCGGCAGCGTCTTCAATGCCTGCGTATTGATAAATACGAGGGCGAAAGAGAAATCATTCCAGAATCGGAGGAATGCCAGAATCGATATCGTTGCCACAATCGGCGTACAGAGCGGCAGAATCATTCGGCCGAAGATTCCCCACCAGCCGCTACCGTCGATCATGGCCGCTTCTTCAATCTCTCTTGGAATGGATGACATGTACGCCATCGCCAGAAAGATCGCGATGGGCAGCTCAAACGCCGTATATGGCAGGATGAGTGCGCCGTACGTGTCCAGCAGGCCGATATTTTTCATCATAATGAATAGGGGCACCAGCGTACTGTGGATCGGAATCAGCAGCCCGGTCGTGAACAATACGACCACCAGCTTTTTAAACCGAAACTGGAATCTGGACAGCACATACGCCGCTAGTAAACTAAGCAGGATGGTCAGCACGACGGCCGTAATCGTTACAACCGTTGAATTGATCATCGCTCGGCCCATATTTCCGAGCTCCCATGCCCGGAATAAATTCTCGGTCATCCATTCCTTCGGCAAGCCGTAAGGGTTGTTGAAGAAATCCTGGTTCGATTTAAACGCGCTGGTAAAAAGCCAGTACAAGGGATAGAGCGTAAGAATCGCATACACAATCAGCAGCAATTTTACGAATCCGGTTAACCCCTTCGTGATGACGCGTTTCCCTGAGGTACTTCCGGTCCCGGTCGTCTGTAAATTCACATCGCTCCCTCCTTCATGTTAACTTGACTTTCTGCGCGTTGCGAAATAATTAAGTGCGATAAGAATGGCGCTGACGATCATGATCATCGTGGAAACGGCGGAGCCGTAACCGTAACGGTACACGCTGAACGTGCTGTTGTACATATAGGTAGCAAGCAGCTCGGTCGATTGCGCCGGTCCGCCGCCTGTCATGACGATGACATGGTCAAAAGCTTTCAGGCTTCCCGAGATACAGAGCACAATGGTTACGACCACCGTGCTCCAGACCATCGGCAGCGTGATTTGCATCAGCTTGTTCCAGCCGGTGGAGCCATCGATTTTGGCCGCATCGTGAATCTCTGGCGAAATATTTTGCAGTGCCGCGATAAAGATGACCAGATAAGGGCCGATGTTCGCCCAGTTAATCGGAATCGATATCGCCAGCATGTTGACCTTCGGATCGGACAGCCAAGCACGGGTCCATGACTCCAGGCCGAGCATCTCCAGCACATAGTTGGCAATCCCGAACTGCGGGTGGTAAATGTAACCCCAGATGAGACCGACAACCACCGTGGAGAGAACCATCGGCATGAAGACGGCGGACCGGATGAACCTGGAGAAGAACGAATTCTTGAACAATACGATAGCCAGAATCAACGCGATCGGAACCTGGCCGATAATGGACGATACGACCAGAATCAGGTTGTTTCGAAGCGCCCGCCAGAAGATCGGATCCTTGAACATCTCTCTATAATTGTCAAGGCCGATGAACGTGGCGTCTCCGAACCCTTTCCAACTGAAAAATCCGTAGTATGCTGACCAAAAAACCGGAATGATGACAAATATCAGAAACAACAGAAGCGCAGGAAGAAGAGCTATGGCTATAAATCCTTTGCTTCTCATCGCTGTAGGCATGGTAGCCTCCTCCCTCCTAATCCTTATGCAGCGGTGAATCTATTCTTATGGAGTAGCGGATCGGGCTTGCGCATCCTGCAGCTTCTGGGCCACGCCTTCGACGGCACCGCCCATCATGATTTCCTGCAGGCCGTTGTTGATGACTTCAGCTGCTTCCGCAGACAGATAAGCATCGTATACCGGCGTAATGCCTGTGGATTTCACCAGGTTAAAGGCTTTGTAGTACAGGGAAGTAACTTTCGACTCATCGATTTCGGTATCGTACATGACCATGGAGTTACTCTCGGCAATCGCTTTTTGCGCTTCCGGACCACTCACGGCATAAATCAGTTCGAGCGCCAATTCTTTCGCTTTCCCTTCCGTTCTGCTGCTAAGGGCCAGACCGCCGCCAGCTCCGCCGGAGATGGTGTTAGCTTCGCCTTTGCCTCCAGGGATCGCAGGCAGAGTCGTCACTTCAATATCCTTCATCTGCTCTTCGGAGGAAGAAGCCGCCAAGTTGGTGAGCGTCCACGCGCCGCTGATCATCATCGCTGCATTGCCTTGGATGAAATACTGCTCGGCTTGCGTGTTGTCGATGCTGTTGGCACCTTCTTGGAATGCTTTGTTGTCGACGAGCTCTTTGAAATAGCCGAGCGCTTCGATAAACTCAGGATCGGTGAATTTCGCGCCATCCTGTGCAGCCGCTTTTTTGAACCATTCGGTGCCGGTCACGCGGTCGGCAATCGATCCGATAATGGTGGATTGCGCGACCCACGGCGCTTTGTTTCCGAGGGCGATCGGCGTTATGCCGTTATCGTTGAACGTTTTAACCGCCGCCATCATTTCTTCCCAAGTCGTCGGAACTTTTACGTTATGTTTGTCAAACAACGCTTTGTTGTAGTAGAGAATCGAAGTTGCGGACATGCCCAGTGGGGCGGAGTAAATCTGGCCGTCCTCGAACTCGTATGGATCAAATGCGCCCGGCAGGAATTTGTCCTTCCAATCGGAATGGGCGTCCAGCACTTCCGTGATCGGTTGAAGCAGCTTCGCTTGATGAAGCTCGGCCGACTGACTTCCCGCATAAACGAAGAACACGTCCGGCATTTCATTCGCAGCCGCAACGGTGCTCAGACGCTGACGGTAACCGTCCGGTGGAATCGCTTGCGCGTCGAGCGTAACTTCAGGATGGTCCTGAGCAAATTGATCGATAAAACTTCGGACTGATTTCGCGCGCAGGTCGTCACCGGCAAAGTTATGCCAGATGGTCAGCTTGACCTTTTCTTGGTCGCCTTCGTTTCCTCCGGCCTGCTCTTTGCTTTGCCCGCCTCCGCATGCTGCAAGAACCAGTGTCATCATCAGCAGTACAAGACCTATTTTACGTTTTGGTCTCATGGTCAATCCCCCTTTTAATATACGAAAATGATGAAGCTTCAAGATGATTAGCCCAAGTATAAAAGAGGATGTAACGCTTACATAGGGGATATAATTCAGTCCATAGAGGGACAAAATTCAGGATTCGGGATTTGCCCGATACTCCGAAGGGGTCAATCCGGTCCACTTTTTGAACAGGCGGTTAAAATATTTGATATCCTCGTAGCCGATCTCATTCGCGATTTCACTGATTTTGGCCGGCGTTTCCCGCAGCAGGTGCATCGCTTTCCGAAGCTTCGCCTGGGTTACGAATTCGATGTAATTCTGCCCGGTCTCCTTCTTGAACATTTCGCTGAAATAGTTGGGATTCATATGAACATGCTTGGCCACTTGTTGGAGAGACAAGCTCTGTCCCAGATGCTCATGAATGAAGGAGATCGCTCGCTGGACGGGACTTGTCGTCGACACCATATCACGGTACTCCTTCATGATGAGCCCGAGCGAATCGACCAGCACCTTCTCCGGATTCTTGGTCAACTCGCGGATATCGTACGTCTCTTCCACTTTCACCGGACTGGTATAGCCGATAGACGTCGCAGCCCGTATGAGCCAGCGCTGTGCCGAGACGATCAGGGAATGCAGGTAAGCCTGAACCGAGCCGGGCGTTGCCTGAACCTGGCTTTGGATGCGCCGCAGCAGATCCGCCACCCATGCCTGCAAGTCGGCGGATTCTCCCGAACGCAGCAGGGATGACAGCTTGGTTTCCTCTTCCATCGAACATACCGTGCGGATGCCTGTGCGTCCTTCGATATCTTCATAACGGATATGCCGTTCCGATTGCAGCAGCCACTCGTAGGAGCTGGCCTCTACCGCGGTAGCCAGCGCAATGTGCAGCTCCCTGGCGCTTGCGACCCGGCGGCCGCTGGCAGCCGTGATGCGGCAGCCATGCGTGGATTCCATCTTATGCAGAGCGGAATCTACCCGCCCCCAGCCATTATTCGGCTCTGCCCGTACCAACAGAAGCAGGGAGCCGTTCCACTCCAGCCACGCGCATTGCAGCACTTCGGCCAGCTCCGTGCCGATTAATCGATGCAGCTCGCTCACGTTCGATTGTTCCGCCTCTTCTGGATGCAGCGGATATACCGACAGCATCCAGATCTGCAGCACCGAGCCG
>NZ_AEXS01000172.1:0-86530 GCF_000204455.1 Paenibacillus sp. HGF5
GGTGACGATCGTTTCCCGGTTTTTCATTTGGACCTCTGTTTGCTTTAATCGAAGTGGCGTCTGAGCCACCTGCAGTCCTTTGCCTTCCGGAATGTAAGGTACCATTTGGTTTAGCCCTTCGACTTCCGACTCGAGGAGCACCGAATCCGTGCTTCTTTCCAGTGTTGTATCATCGATTTTTGTATAATGCACGCCTTCAAGCCCGAAGCTGGTCAGTGTCTGCAGGTCAGGCTCGTTCAGCTGGTCTAGAAATTTCAAAATGCGGTCGACCTCCTCCTCGGTCTTTACACTCGACTTCGGAATGGCCAATAGGCCAGCAAAACCGGAGGTAGGCAGCGTACGAATTTGTCCATCCGTACCGGTTACGGCGCCGAACACGTCCATGTAATGCTCTCTTGAGTCTGTACCTGCTGCCACGTTCGCCGCCTTGATTTTGTCATCAACTCGAGCCGCTCCGTCCACGACGTCGATAATCACGCCGGCTTGCCCGTTAACGAGCGGATCCGTCCACTTCGCCGAGTCCATGACGGCAAAATCTTGGTTGACGAGTTTTTCGTCATACAGCTTTTTCATGAACTTGAGCGCTTCGAGATATTCGTCGTATTCAAACTCCGGTACGAGCTGGCCGTCCCTCTCACCCCATACATTAGGTGCACCGAACCACAGTTTGATCTGGTCGAAGCCCGCTCCCCAGCCGGCCGTCCATTTCACCATAACCAGTCCGTAGGTGTCGTCCTTGCCGTTGCCGTCCGGATCCTTCTCTTTGAACGCTTTCAGCATGTTGTAAAAATCATCGATCGTTTTCGGCTGCTCAAGGCCGACGTTCTCCAGCCAATCCTGACGGTAATAAACGCCGTTGCGGCCAAGCTCGCGTCCGCGATATACGCCGTACGTTCTGCCGTTAATCGAGGAGTTGTTCAGGATGACTTCACTGGCCTGGCCGAGGTTTGGATAATTTTTGAGCTTGTCGGTCAAATCCCAGAACGCCCCCGATTTCACTGCGCTCACGAAGCTGGGACCCTTCGAGTCGGGTACGTAAATGATTTTCGGCAAATTGCCGGATGCGAGCGTAATGTTGAATTTGTCGGCATACGAAGCGTTAGGCACCCATTCGAAATGAATGTCCGTGCCCGTCAGCTTCTCGAGCTCGGCCGCTACGGGACTGTCGTCCTTCGGATAGTTCGTTTTAAAAATAGGGAGCATGATGTTCAGCTCAAACGCTTCTTGCGCTCCTGCGGAAGCGTTTGCAGGAGGAGCTGCCGTCGAATTGTTGGAAGAGTCTGCGCCCCCGTTGTTTTTGCCGGACGAGCAGCTTGCCAGCAATACGATGCAAACCGTGCCTAGAATTAGGAATGTGGAAGCACGCTTCGCCTTCATTGTCTTTTTCTTCATTAAATAGCCTCCCTTTATTATTAGAATCATATTGCAAAACCGCGCGAGCTCCAAGCAAAACAACCCGTGGGTCTCGGTATAAACAGCAGAGCCAGCCGGAATCACACACTTGGAAAAACAAACGTTAGCCTTTCACCGAGCCAAGCAGGACGCCTTTGGCGAAATGCTTTTGCAGGAACGGATACACACACAAGATCGGAATCGTGCCGACGACGATCACGGCCATTTTGATCGATTGATCCGGCGGCTTCACAAAATTAGGGTCCATCGAGTTCAAATCGCCTGCGGCCGCTTGCGACAGCAGAACGATCTGGCGCAGCATGACCTGCAGCGGCCATTTTTCCGGATCGTTAATATACAGCAGTGCCGCAAAGAAGTCGTTCCAATGCCCGACGGCGTAAAACAACGTAAATGTAGCGAGGACAGGCATTGAAAGCGGCAGCACGATCCGCCCTAAGAGGCCAAGCTCGGAGCAGCCGTCGATCCGGCCGGCCTCCTCGATCTCCTTCGGAATTTCCTGGAAAAAGTTTTTGACGATGATCAGGTTAAATGCGCTGATCGCGCCAGGCAGCATGAGTGCCCAAAGCGAATCAAGCAGGTGCAGCTCCTTGACGACCAGATAAGTCGGTATCATCCCCCCACCGAACAGCATAGAGAAGATGACGAGATTCAACACCAGATTCCGGCCGTACAATCCTCTCTTGGCCAAGGAATAGGCCATCGTGACCGTGAAAAACAAGTTGACGAGCGTGCCGATGACCGTTATATAGACGGAAACGCCGATGCTTTTCATGATCGTATCCGTCGAAAAAATAAACTCGTAAGCATTCAAAGTAAAGGTTTTGGGTATGAAAAATACCGCTCTTGACGTTAACTCCGCGTCCGATGCAAAGGAGCCCGCAATCACGTAAATGAAAGGGAGCACGGCAGCCAGCCCGAACAACGTTAGCACGATATAATTGGCAGCGTCGAACGTGACACCGGCCGCAGTTCTGTAATGCTTGGCCATAGATTGATTCCCCTTTCTTGCTTATTAGTACAGCCCGGATTCGCCGAACTTTTTCGCCAGCCAGTTCGTACCGAGCACAAGCGTGACGCCGACAACCGATTTAAACAGTCCGACAGCCGTGCTGTAGCTAAAAGCGCCTTGCGTGATGCCCATCGCGTATACGTAGGTGTCGAACACTTCGCCTACCGAGCGGTTGAGCGGATTCAGCATCAAATATATTTGTTCGAAGCCATTGTCCAGCACGCTGCCCATCCGCAAAATCAAAAGAATTACGATGGTGCTGCGGATCGCAGGCAGTGTTATATGCCAGATTTGCCTCCAGCGGTTTGCCCCGTCAATCGTCGCCGCCTCGTACTGCTCCACGTCAACGGCCGCCAGCGCCGCCAGGAATATAATCGTTCCCCAGCCGCATTCCTTCCAGATCGTCTGCAAAATAATGACGGGGCGGAACCATGACGGATCGGACAGAAATTGGATTTTGTTCCCCGTATATTGGAAAAGCAGCTCATTGACGGTGCCGCCTTCCGTGGTTAGGAACACGTACGTTAGGCTTGCCACGATTACCATCGAAATAAAATGCGGAACGTAAATCATCGTTTGAATCGTGCGCTTGAAGAAGGAAAGCCTCACCTCATTTAACAGGAGTGCCAATATAATTGGAGCGGGAAAAAAGAAGATGAGATTATAAAACGATAACAACAGCGTATTGCGCAGCAGCATCATAAACTCGGGATTGTTAAAAAACAGGCGAAAATGCTCAAAGCCCACCCATTCGCTTTTCAAAAATCCAGTAAACGGCTGATAGTTTTGAAATGCCAGCATGACTCCCCACATCGGCACGTATTTAAAAACCAAAAATAAAGCAAGCCAGGGAGCAGCAACAGGTATAGCCATTTGTCCCTGCGAAGCCTTGCCGCGAAGCTTGTGCGGTGATCCGCCCGCTTGAACGGTTGCGGGAAATCCCTTCGAGCCGTAGCTTGCTTCATCAGTCTCCACCTCCATATGTCGTTCATCGCCTCGCGAGCGGTGTGGCCTTATTATGCAGCAGCGCTTTCTTTTCCGGCAATGAGACATTTTTGAAGAGTAAAAAAGCCTTGATATTCGGCGTTTTTAAAGAAAGTGCAAAGTCGGCAAACGAGTGGTAAGACGTGGATAGCGGGCTAAAAAAATGTTGGTTTGCGTCCGTTTGGGTCAACCGTGCTTCGAACATCGGCTCCTCTTCGAGCAGTTGATATTCCCGCTGTGACATTTTAGTCTTGTCCTCAGCTCGGAAAGCTCTTATAACTAAAACAAAAAAGCCGCCTGATGGCGACTCCATATGCTAGTCCACGATGGACTCTATAATTTGCTTTTTATGATATAGATGCCCGTTTGGAACATGTGTATCTGATGCGTTTGGTTACATTTGGCCGCGCTCTGCGTCGGCATGCCGGGCTATTTTAATAATAAGCGTTCCATTTTATTGACGTTTCAACGCATACAGCTTTTGAATCTCTGTCATCACTCTTTTCTCCAGGACCACAAGACAACTGGAATAAGAAGCAGGGATAGAAATCCTCCGGCCAAGGAGAGTGTCGAATAACTGGACTGAGCTACAACCATGCCCGACAAAGCACCTCCGGATGCACCAGCCAGAGCGATAAGCACGTCCACAGTTCCTTGAGTCTTCGCACGTATTTGCGGAGGCGTGGCATCGACTATCGCTGCTGTCCCGCTAATTAAGCCAAAGTTCCACCCCAATCCGAGAAGCGCAAGCGCAAGAATGAGCAGTACCATAGAGTCTCCGGGTGCAAATGCAGCTAGTAAACCCGCCAAAAGAAGAGTAATGCCGGAGGCATAGGACATTGGCAATCTTCCGTACTTATCAACGAGAACACCCGTTAGCAGCGATGGTAGATACATGGCTGCAACATGGATTCCGATCACAATGCCAACCTCCCCTAGTCCGTGTCCGTGATGCTTCATGTGAACCGGTGTCATGGTCATAATTCCAATCATAACAACCTGGGTTAGCACCATCACCGACGCACCAACGATGATCCCCCGTTTATTAACACTCGCCTCCAAAGTATGCGATGGTTGAGCGTTATTCTGAATATCTTTGGCAATTTGAACCTCTGTGATGGCTTTGGCCACGATTAAAGGATCAGGCCGCAAAAAAATGAGCAGTACTAATCCTGCTACAATATACGCGATAGCTGCCAGCATAAATGGACCGGATAACGCAGGAGCGCCAAGAGAAGTCGCTATCCGGCCTGTCATATTTACAAGATTCGGCCCGGCAACCGCACCAAAGGTCGTGAAGACCATCGCCGTACTAATGGCTTGGGCCCGTCTTGTCGGGAGTGCCAGATCCGTACCGGCGTATCTTGCCTGCAGGTTGGTTGCCGTCCCTGCTCCATAAACCAGCAGCGAAAGAAAGAGCAGCGCTATATTATGGAGGACGGCTGCCAAGACAACGCCTGCAGCACCCAGTCCGCCTGTTAAGAAGCCGGCAGCCAGCCCCGCACGACGCCCTAAGCGTTGGGACAAGCGACCGACGATTAGGGCCGCGGCAGCAGAGCCTAATGTAAACAATGCGGTCGGAACGCCGGCATAGCTGTCCGTTCCGAGCATATCCTGTGCAAGCAGCGCCCCTACCGTGATACCCGCAGCCAATCCCGCCCCGCCAAAAATTTGAGAGACAATTACGATAATCATCGTTCTTTTGTGCAACTGACGCTGCTTCTCGGGGGAATCCACATAGGGCCTCAGTGATTCTCCCATGCTTTCTATTTTTTCTGTAACGGAAGCCGTCTGGATCGACATGTATGAACTCCACCTCTACTGTTTCTATAAATTGCTTTCATAAATATGGAGAACGGCTCGAAACCGGGTGGATGCCGACATCATTTTGTCATAGGCCTCGCTTGCGCGTTCTAGCGAAAAGCATTCGACTATAGGCCGTACATTCGTAAGCATGCTAAAGTTAACGGCTTCCTGAATTTCTTGAGCATGTCCAGTAAAGGAGCCTCTAACCGTCATCTGCCCTTTTAAGAAATCACTTGCCGAAAATCCCAGTTGCTCACCCGAGCCAGCTACAATAATGAGCTCACTATCCGATCCAAGCCCGCTGATTAGAGAAGAGATCGCTTTGGCGTTTGGCGCAGTCGCAAGAATGACTTTGGCTCCTCCTAAAGCCTGCAGCACCAAAGCTGGATCTTCCATCTCTGAATTAATGTAGTGATGCGCTCCAAGTTGACGTACCCGTTCTTCTTTGTCACTCCCGCGCGAAATCGCGACCGTTCGGAACCCCGCTTTCTGGGCGTACTGAACCGCCAGATGCCCTAGTCCGCCAATGCCTTGAATAGCTACAAGATCGCCAGGTCGAGCTTTACTATTCCTAAGTGCACTAAATGTTGTTTCACCTGCACACATAAGCGGTGCTGCTTCTACTGCGGACCATTCATCCGGGATGCTTGTCAAACTATCCTCATAGGCAACCATATACTCAGCGTAACCGCCGTTGATGGTCAGGCCTGTTACGTGGTTGTCCCCACCATGCCATCCAATGCCCACACGGTCACCCATGTTCCACTTCGTCGAACCGGCGCCAAACTGCACAATTCTACCAATGACTTCATGGCCTGGAATGCGGGGATATTCTGGGGAAGCCCCTCTAATCGCGACCGAATCTCCATGACATACTCCGCACGCTTCTACTCGGAGCAGTACTTGCCCATCACCAGGCTGTGGCACTGGGATCTTCACTAATCTCATTTTTTCCCCTTTGGACGGAATTTGTATGGCATTCATCACGTCCATCGTTCATTACCTCCTATCCATTTGGAAATCTCTGAAACCGCCTTTTCAGCTGACCGAAGTGCTCCTTCCAAATGCCCGCCGAATTGCGAATTCGTCTCTGTACCAGCAAAGAAGACTTTCTTCTCCCATCCCCCAGCTACCGACGGTTGACCGTATTCCGGATAATTTAAAAGCGGATTGAAGTCTTCTTCAACAGCGGTTTCGTCATCTTCTGACCAATCCTTGTAAAGAAAATCGCTTACTTGATGAGCCGAGGGTCCAAACATCCGAACCAATTGGCCAACGACTCGTTTTTTCAACTCCTCCTGCCCCAGCTCATGGCGTACTTTTGCTGGTATTCCGAAGAAACCGAATAGCGCTCCAGCGGAGCCTCTATCAGGAGAAGCATCATGGATTTCCTGCAAGGGTCCGACCCGGCTCGATGCGAAACCGGAGAGACCCAGTTCTCTCCAAAACGGACGATCGTAGATGACAACTGCCTTGGCCTGTCCTGCCATCCACGTAGGTTTGTTGACAAGATCAGTAATCAGTTCTGGAGGAAGTGGCGGCGAGAATTCCATATGTCGCGCTACAATCCGAGGCGGCAGGGCTAGGATCACCGCGCTTGCTGAAATTTGTCTTCTCTCTCCATCTGCAAGCTCTGCTTCAATCGTGATTGCACCACCTTTATCGAGCCCCAAAGCTCTAACTCGTGTTCCTAACTCGATTGTCCCGGGAGGTATCGCATCCGCTAATGCATCAATAAGTGATTGCATGCCTCCTTTTAATCGGAACGAGCTTGCATTTCCGTTGTCTGGGAGCATATATCGCTCTGGTGTTTCGTTATGCAGCCGTTCCAGCAGCATCGCCCCATTGGTATACTGAATGAAGGTTCCTAAGTTTAGTTCTTTAATCAGATTGGTAATCTTGCTCTCATACTGCGGCCAGAACCATGTCGGTCCAAGGTCATACCTGCCCAGCTCCGGCCGATTTAGAACAGAAGTGCTCAAGACCCTGCCGCCAACCCGGTCTCTAGCTTCGAGCACCCTGCATGATATGCCATTCACATGAAGTAGAGAAGCAGCCCGAAGGCCGCTTAATCCAGCTCCAACAATAACCACTTGATTGTTCATATCGTGTCCTCTTTTCCTACAAAAAGGGCTGTTCCCTACCCTATAACTAGATTTGCCCCATCATAACACGCACAAAAAAACCACACAATATTATAATTGTATGGCAAACAATTTTTCTATTAAGTCAGCTCTTGAAGTATACGTTGAAGAATCCTTAATCCTTCCTCTAGTTCTTCAAGTGTTTCTGGTGCACAGACAGCAATCCTTACAGCCCGCTCTGGGGAGCTATTCCCCACAACGAATCGATCAGCCGCATACACTTGTACCCCTTGCTGTGCTGCCAGCCTTTCGAACTCGGCGCCTGTGATCATGCCTGGTAACAGCAGCCAACGGAAGATACCTGTTTCAACCCCCAAGCACGTATAGTCTGCCAAATATCGGTTTACGACTTGGTTTCTGCGAATGGCTTGTTCCCGGTGCCCATGAATTAAGCTTTCGAATTGATTGGATACAATCGTACGCGCTGCCAGTTCAGCAAATAACGGCGAAACGGATACATTTAAATTATATAGCGCCTTCGAGATTGGCTCCTTAAAGGGATCCGGAACGGCTGCATAAGCTAGTCGCAACCCCGGTGCGATGGATTTGGATAAACTCGCAATATAGATGGCCCGCTCTGGCGCAAAGGACGCGACTGCTGGAAGCGGTTTTTCGCATTGGAGACTGTAAGCCGCATCCTCAATCACGAACTGATTATACTGTTTAGCAAGTGCTGCAATCCTTTTGCGATTCTCTACAGACATCGTGCTAGCTGTCGGATTATGATAATCTGGAATTAAGTATATACCTTTAATATTGTCATTTTTACACGCATATTCCAAAGCGGTCGGACTCATTTCATTGTTCTCCGACTTTATCGGTACAATCTGGATACTGAGCATCGCTGCAGCTGTTTTTAAGCCAGGGTAAGTATGAGGATCGGCACCAATGCGGTCTCCAGGCTTGCATAGACTTGCTAGTGTGGCCGCTATCACGTTTTGACCACCATTAGCCAATAAAATACGATCGACTGTTGTTTCAAGGCCGCTTCTTCGGATTAACTTAATAGCTGCGTCCTTTTGCCAGAGGCTTTCGCCTGCCCGACCATAGCCAAACCACTTTGCATAATCCGTTTCTTGCAGCATGCTCTTCAGTTGAAGCAGCAACGGCTCGTATGAAGCATTATCTGGCAGCGTTGCTCCCATTTCGATTAAATGTTTCGGCTTTGCGTCTTCGAGTAAATACGCATTCGATAACGCATCGTACGATACGAATGTTCCACTACCAACTGCTGCACTTAACAAGCCTTTCAACTCACACATCTTAAACGCTTTTGATATCGTGCTCAAATTCAAGTCTAAAAAATCGGCCAGTTCACGCTGCGAGGGAAGTCTTGTTCCTGGTAATAAAACTCCGTTTACAATATCCTGATACAATTGCCTTGCGAGTGCTTTATAAATGGGTTTTTGATTTTTATCAATCGTTGGTTTCCAGCTCATTGGATAGTTTTCAAACGAATTAATCGGCATGATCATCGGCATCCTTTTTCATATTTCGCTAGTTATAGAAACAAGGTATGTTTTATTATACCCTTGGGCCCTTTATTACACTACCTCCCCCGAAAAGAGAGACCTGGGATGTTATCAACAAATTTCTTTGTCATTATAAGCTTGCCTGCACCACAACCGCCATGTATCCAGTAAACTTTTTAATTGCTTTCGCCCTTTTCGGCAAAAGGAACAAAAAAAGCCACCATCTAGGCGACTTCTAATGCGACTATAATCTTGTCCCTCGACGGCTAAAGAGGCCAATAGTGTGTCAATCCTTTCGAAGGGCTACATGGAGAACAGCGCCCCAATGGCGACGAACCGACTTTTCTGGACGGCTATTAAGGCGAATTCGGATTTCATTGAAGAGCTTGTCGCGTTTCCACTCCTCCATAAGGATGTGTCCGGAAAAAGTTTCGAGGAGTTTAATGTACTCATCAACATGATAAATGCGCTCCCAGTCGAAGTGTCTAACATGAACAACCTCAAACAGCCCACTTTTCTCAATCTCATATCTTTGCTCGTGTAGTTCTCCTGGTCGCGGCCATTCGTTATGGTCTACTGATTTACCCTCGCCGATTTCATAGTACACGGTTTGAATTTCACGGAAGAATGGGTCCCCACCCTCTGGAAAAACGTGATCTGCGTTCCAAAATACCAGATGTCCGCCTGGACGAAGGGCTTGCCACGCCTTGATGTATCGAACTTCGGGATCAACCCATTTCCAAGCCGTTGCAGCGAATACCAAATCAAACTCTTTCTCCATCTCTGGCTGCCAATCTTCGAAACTTCCCGTGATTACATCGACGTCCATGCCGACAAGGTTTTGACGGGCAACTATAGCGAGCTCATCACCAAGTTCTACACACGTGATTTTAAATCCACGCCTGGCTAACGGAAGAGTAGCCTTACCTGTAGCACAGCCCACTTCCAACAAATGATCACCTGCATGCAAATTGGCTGCCTGAATTAATTCATCGAACAATTCTTCCGGGTAATCCGGACGCGCCCTTTGATAATAGCTCGCGGATTGCTCAAATGACTTGCGCAATATCTTGTTGTCCTTCTTCAGGTTCATTATATTCCTCCTTATTCGTTACTCATCATAATGCGACTTATAGAGTGTGCATGTTCTTGTCGTCCGACATATGCAGCCACACGAATAAGCGCTTTTGCATCGCAACAGCGCTTATCCATAATATAATAGAAATTTGTAGTCCAGCATCATTATATTCTCTGGCTTATTAACGGCTTCTCAGGACCAGCCGGATCGCTTTACAAGGTTTGTTACAAGTTCATCGTCGAAGACGATTCCGAAACCAGGCGTTGCCGGAATATGAATCTCTCCGTTTTCGATACGATAGCCTGATACATCCATTCCTTCAATTGTAATGTCGTCATATTCCACAAATTCGAAGTTCCGCACTGCGGCTGACAAATGTCCTGACGCGTAAATACCATAAGCATTGCCGTAACAATGCGGCGCAGACCGTAAACCATGGGCATCCAACTTCTCGCCTAATTCCATCCAATGCGTGAAACCGGGCCAGATGATATCGTACTGCAGTACATCCACGCGGCCGCGAGTCGCCCACTCAATAAGATGAGGTGAGGCAAGCCCTTCCCCATCCGCGATAAGCACATTCTGCCCACGTTGCAGGAGCCATTCCTTCAGGTCCTCGTACAAGGCTTCATCCTCATGAAACGCTTCTTCCAGCCAATACAGATTCACATCCGATAAAGCCGCCAAGACCTCTTTGGTTAAGTTCAAATTATAGGCATTATTCGCATCGATCATGATCTTGCCTGCGGGACCTGCCACTTCCGAGATCCCGCGCACGATCGCGATATCTCGTTTCGTCCCTTCCCAGAGCGGCATATGGCGTCCGCCTCGGCCAACCTTAATCTTAAAATGACGTTGGCCCTTCGCATAACCTTGCATCGCTTCTTCTTGCATCAGCGCGACCGCGGTCCTCTCATCCGGCAAATGCAAATCGTCGAAGTACAGAGAGGTATCATAGCAAGGGACAACCAATGGGGCTCCCCTTTCCAAGTGGGCACCGGACACCAAGTCATACACTGGTTTGCCTTGTCTCTGTCCTAACCAATCGAGCACAGGATATTCCAATTGCAATCGATACGCTTCGCGCAGTCTGCCCCGGTCATCGAATAAATCAAGCAATCGGCGGCCTATTATGTCTTCGGCCCATTCCGGTGTCATATGAATCGAGCTGCCGTAACCTGTTTGTCCATCGATCGTAATTCTGGCGATATCCACTGTGCAGCTTTTGCCATGGACGCCGATTCTGCCATTGGCCCCCGCGCTTCTGGCTCGTTCACCCGTTAACTTGGCGAATTCGATTTTTTCCACTTTCCAGTCAGATTGTATACCGGTAATGTTCATACGATCCTCCTTAACCGACTCGAACGGTTTCTTGTCCGGATTTGATTCGTAAGTAGAATACCATATCATAGAATTATACTGTGAGTTGAACTTTGTTATTCACACGAATAAGCCGCCAACGAATCGTATCGTGACGGCTTATCCTTTTAGCTATTTCAATCTACCCACTAATCTGCCTTTCGACGACTTATCAGAAACGATAGGCATCCCGATCACATACGTCGTTGACGCGCAAGCAGCATGATGAAAAAAGGAGCACCGATAGCCGCCGTGAATACGCCTGCCGGAACATCGAGCGGCTGAAACATAGTACGGCCTGCCACATCGGCCAACAACAGCAAAAGTGCGCCAATAACAGCAGAAGCCGGCAGTAAGACGCCATAAGAAGTTCCGACCATTCTTCGAGCGATATGCGGTCCAATCAGGCCGATAAACCCCACGGCTCCGACCAGAGCGACCGATGATCCGGCAAGTCCCACGGCAATGAGAAGCAGCCATAGGCGTTGTCGCTGCACAGCCGCGCCGATGCCGGTTGCAATCCCTTCCCCAAGCGTGTGAATGTTCAAATGGCGAGCATTCAACCAGGCGATCCCGCCGCAGAGCACCGTCCACGGCAATAGCGATAGCACCTGGTTCCAAGTAGCTCCATATACGCTGCCGGTGAGCCATATATAGGCTTTGCTGGCCGAAGTGATGGAACTAAATGCTAGAAGCAGCATGGTCAGTGAGCTGGCACCTGCCGACATGCCTACCCCGATCAGCACCAACCGTGTGGGGGCAACACCCTTTTTCCAGGCCAGCACGTAAACCAATCCGGAACATAGTAGCGCTCCGAACATCGCGGCGACCGGTAGCCATCCGATTCCGATGGCTCCTCCCGTCAACGCAATAAAGGCAACCGCGGCAATGGAAGCTCCTCCCGTCATTCCCAGCACGTCCGGTGCGGCGAGCGGATTGCGTATGAGTCCTTGTAAGATGGCACCTGCCATACTGAGACCCGCCCCCGCCAAACCCGCGAGCACTAGGCGAGGCAAACGCAGCGTGCCAATCACGAAGGCGGAATCCCCATTTATGCCGATGATGGTTTGCAGCACTTGGAGCGGCGACTCCCAAGTATTACCGAGACAAGCGCCCAATATAAATACGGTAAGCAGCACGGTTAATAGGAGCGATAGCGTCAGCAAGGGACGCTGGCTGGTCAGCTTGTAGCTGCCTTGCCTGGAACGTTGGAACAAAGATAAACGATTCATCCGGTGCCCTCCCTCGCATGTAGTCCGCTGCGAGCAATGTAGATGAAGAACGGCATACCGATGAGACCTGTAACGACTCCCAGCGGCAGCTCCCCGGGTTGCACCGGAAACCGGGCGGCCAGGTCGGCCAAGAGCAGCAGGATTGCCCCTAGTACCGCAGAGTATGGCACGACCCAACGATAATCCGTTCCGGCCAAATAACGCGCGAAATGCGGCATGACCAAACCGACGAATCCAATAGCTCCTGCTGCAGCCACTGCGCTTCCGGCCAGGAGCACGACGGCCGCCGCAGTAAGCATTTTAACGAATCCCGTTCGCTGTCCCAACCCCTTCGCCACGTCGTCCCCTGACCCAAGAATGGTTAAGGGATAGGACAACGCCAATGCCGTAATTCCGCCAACCGTCATATAAGGCAACACTTGCTGCAGCATCGTCATCTCTTTTCCGGCGACCGAACCGGCCAACCAGAAAAGCACGTTTTGCAGTCCGGACTCATCCAGGGCCAGCACGCCCTGCGTCAGCGCGCCAAAAAGCGCACTCAGCGCCGAACCGGCCAGAACCAGCCGAATCGGCGTCAGTCCGCCTCCCGCTAGCGAAGCTAACCAGTAAACGAGCAGCGCTGCCGCGGCCGCACCCGCAAAAGCGGCCCAGACAAGCTGGGAAAGGGCCGTCAACGGCAGCAGCGTCAGAGCCAGCACAACCGCAAGCACGGCCCCGGCATTAATCCCGAACAATCCGGGCGAAGCCAGCGGATTTCGAGTCAATGCCTGCATCAAGGCCCCCGCGACTGCCAACGAAGCTCCGACGGCAAGCGCATAGGCGGCACGCGGTGCCCGCGTCGTCACGATGATGACGTGCTCGTTGTCGGCTGAGTCATAACGAAGTAAGGACTCGAGCGTCGTGGACGGTTTGATCGGCGTTGTCCCGAACGCGATGCTGGCGATGAAGGCGACGGCCAATAGCAGCATGGCGGCGGCGAGGCCCAGCAGTTTACTGCCATTTCGTTGAAAAAGCGGCTTCAACCCGTACCCTCCTCTAGTTGTCTGATTATTCCAATTCGTAAATTTCTTTGAGATCGATCAGCATTTGCTCTGCCGCTAGCGGACCAGAGCCGTTATTCCAAACCGCGGTGTCCACTTCGTACACGCGATTGTTTTGAACCGCGCGCAAATTCTTCCACAGCGGATGCTCCGTCCACTCCTTGCGCAGATCCAGCCGCCCATCGTCGCGGGAAGTGCTCGTTTGATCGAACAGGATGTCGGCGTCCATCTGCGGTATGTTTTCCTTTGACACCAATTTGACGCCCCATTCTTCTCCCTTTTGTTCCATCGGACGCGTGATGCCGAGCTCATCCAGAACCAAGGCGGAGAAACCGGTGTGAACGATGCGCGCATGGTCTGCGCGGAAATCCAGGATGCCGACTTCCATCTTCAGCTTGTCTCCCATTTTTTCTTTGAAGTCGGCGACTTCGCTTTCCCAGCGCTGCAAAAACGCCTGTTCTTCCTTTTTCTTGTTCAAGGCTTCGGCAGTCAGCGCAAGCGACTCCTTCCAGATATGTACTTCTTCGGTCATGACGGTCGGCGCGATGCCGCTAAGCTGGCTGTAGATCTCTTCATGTCTCGTTTTGGACGCGATGATCACGTCGGGCTTGAGGGCAGCGATTTCTTCCAGATTGGGTTGGTTCTCCGAGCCAAGATTAACGACGCCTTCCATCTGTTCCCGAATATAGTTGTACCACGGTTGCTCGATCCAAGCTTCGACGGCACCGGTCGGCTTCACGCCAAGCGCCAGCGCGGCATCGGTCGCTCCTTGGAACAGCGTGACGACCTTTATCGGCGTTCCCGCCACAACCGTGTCCCCCATGGCATGCTGAATATTCCGTTCAGCCTCTGCCGTACCGGTCCGGGAGGCCCCTTCCCCCGCGGACGCACTCTGGGCGTTCGTCGGTGAAGATGCGCCTCCGCCGTCGGTTTGGTTGCATCCGGCCAGTACGGCCATCGCGACCAAGCAAGTTGTAAGCATGATGATTCCGAAGCTTCTTCGAAGCGTAAAGTGAACATTGAAAAACATGAACAAGAACCTCCCTCTTTCTATCAGCAACTAATTGATATTGATTCTCATTATTACATGAAGAGGTTGGCATGAAAATGAACGATTGCGTCAGCCGATCTGGATATTTGCGACAAGACCTTTAACAATCATTCCATTTCTCTCTATTAATTCCTCATCTCCTTAGTCTTCCATTCGCGATGATCGTTGGCGTAACTCGTTAACGGGCATGCTTTGGACAAGCGTCGCAATATTCGCCGCCCTTCGAAACCCGATAATATAGACAGCAGGTCAATCTAGTGCGTGTCCCCCCTGATCCATGATTCCGCGCCTCCTCGGGTGGCGCACCGTCGCCGTAAAAACGCGCGAAAGGCTGCCTGCGCTGCATGAAAGCCTCGGCGGGAAGCTCGTGCAGCAAAAACCGAAAATCTTCTTCGATCCTAGCTGCCGAAACTTCTCCGCAGTTCCGCAGCTTTTTCTCGTACAGCGAATAAATTCGGACCGCCGTGTTCTCCCAAATGATCGCCATCGGCAATCCCGAGTTGCTGGACAGCGACTGCCACAGCGAACTCAAATGGTGCCGGATCAAACTTTCGGCGGCGTGAGAACGCCATGCCTCTCTCCGTTCCGTGCACGGAACTGCCCGAAGTGGAAGCTCGAACGTAATCCCGTCCAGCCAGTGCTTGCCGCTGCGCAGCCGCATGGTCTCAAAAGTCAGCTCCAACGCCTTGTCATAACAAGTAAGCGCATGGAAATAAGGCATAACCGCAATCGCGGCATACCGCTTGGCGAACATGGAGGCAGCGATCGGCCGGGAATCCGTGCCGAGACGGGCGGCCAACCCGTCAAGGTAAGCGGTGCAACCGCCCGGATCCAACAATGCGTTCAATGGAATCATACCCTCGTTGCCCGGGATGCTTTCGCTTTCATCTTCGCTATATGACGAAGCAGCTACGCTAAATCCGTATTTTTGTTGAAGAACTGCAAGTTCCTCCATTCCTAACGGAACCAGGTAATTCATGACCGGCCGTCCCGAGCAGGGTTGTATATCGATATTTTCATAGGCTTTTCTCCTAATCTGTAATGATAATCATTATCAATAAAATAGCTAAAACATATTACCAGGGTCTTCTCGAATCTCTATCACAGGCATAGGCCCCTCATTATCCGGATAGGATTATTGGGATGATTCAGCTAATTCGGCAATATTGCCGCTGCAATTTCGTCCACAACCCTATTCATTCCGAGCGGGCCGTAATAGCCGATCCATAGAGCCGTGTGAACATGGCGGACCTGGCCGCTGCGAACGGCGCGGGTGCTATTCCAGGCTTCGCTCCGCAAGTACATGCGGGTCTGCTCCCGATTCGTGTCGTCCGTCAGCACGAACAATCGGTCCGCTTTCAATTCCGGCAGCGTCTCCAAGGGAATCATCGAGCTGGTTCCTTGACTCATACCGGGAAGCTGCGGCACCGACAGTCCAAGGTCATCGTACAGCAGGCGCGCCGTTCGCTGTGCAGCCGGATTTTGCCGTCCCGCGGCCGGATGAGCGCGACCGTTTGCGCATCCCCCGCCGCTTGCAGGCGGGTTCGAATGGTATTCAGCTTGGCCCCATAAGCATCGATTACGCTCAACGCCCGAACCTGGCGATCTAACAAAGCGCCGAGTCGAAGCAGCGACTGCCGCCAATCTTCATTGCGATCGAGCATGATCGTCGGGGCGATGACGGACAACTCCTCGAAGCGATGCTCCTGAAACCCCGTGCATATAATCAAGTCCGGCTCGATTGCCGTAATCGCGGACAGATCGGGTACTTCCTTCGATCCTAAATGGGCCATGCGTTTCAATGGTCTGGCCAAGTCAATCGGAAGGCCGAGCACCTCGACACTGCAAACCACGCTGCCGATTGGCTGAACGCCAAGAGCGAGAAGCTGGTCGACATACTGGTAATCAAGCACGGCGATACGCTCGGGTATCCTTTCTAATTCAAGCACGCCGCGCAAATGGGGCACGCGAACTTTCCCTTCGACATGGGCTAGCCCTCCGGTGCACATTAAGGTCATGGTCAGGAGCGTTTGAAAATCCTGTAACACGCTCCCCCTCTGATCATACCTAGCCCAGTCCGTCGGGACAATGATCGTATGCGACGGCAATGCTGGAGAAATCCGACAGTTCATGTCCGTCATACGTTGTTCATTTTTACGATTCACCCTATAATCGCTTGGAGGCAAGCCGACGTACTTTTTGAATAGCCTGCTAAAATAATAGCTGTCCGGATAACCGACCTCGTCCGCGATATTCGAAATCGGAAGCTCGCTATTTTCAAGAAGCTTTTTTGCCCGTTTCAAACGGATTTCGATCAGATGCTCGAGCGGGCTATGTCCAAAGCGGGCATTGAAGCCACGCTGCAACCTGCGTGTATTGGTCCCAAGCCGCTCTGCCAGCGAAGCGAGCGTCCACGGCTCGGCGTAGTGGGCTTCCATATATTGCACGGTCGATTCGACCGGATCTTCATCGTGCACTGCTCTCCCCGCTTCCAGCTGCTCCATCTCCGACAAGAATAAATGTACGAACGCATAAAATTGCTGTTTTGCCTCCAAACGGGTCAGCGCCTGTTCCTGCCCCCAAATTTGCTCCATCTCGCGAACCAATTTGCGGTATGCAGCATTCATTACGACCGGAATCGCATAACTGGAATGGAACTGCCTGACGGCTAGCTGAGGTTGATCAAGGCTCTTCGGCAGGCCATCCGGCAACAATGCCTTGTATAATATCAGAAAGTATTCATAATTGTCCGTCGCTTCAGCGATCCGAAACTCGGCCCCTTTGCCAAGATGTACGATCGACGCATCCACCGACCAAAGGTTGAAGCCTTCCGTTTCAATTCGAGCCTTCCCCGCAGTTGATACAAGAAACAGCTCCGCCGGTGCACGGTATTCCAGCCGCTCTTTCGGCTGCAGGCGCCTGCGGCGAATATCTGAAATTTGGAAGGAAGCGCTGTCCCAAAGCATCATCTGATCTTTCATCCTCATATCATGTTCCCCTCCCGCCTCCAAAGCTTTGTCTAGCCTAATTATATGAATAGTGAGAATGATTATCAATGATAGCTTTTTAGACTACTATATGCTGGAGACAAGTTCCGTTTAGTGAGAACAAAAATAAAATTAATGCAGTCTTTATACCTAGTTTTGAGGCTTTTATCCAATGTTCTTTGAAACACACAATTCCAGGATGTTACATTTAGATCGTGCAATTTAGTAACTACCCTATAAGAGAAAGGAAGATGACAATATGGGAATGTACGGATATTACGTTGCTATGGATGATAAACTTGTGCAGCAAATCGCTGCAGGCGAAATTGAATTGGCGAATTTGAAATTAGACGATTATCCCGGGCTGGATATCGATAGAACCTGGGAGGCGATTCACTACTTGCTATGTGGAGATATTGCCGATGGAGAGCCCCCTCTTGGCTATGTTGTTCCGATAACATCAGACAAAGGCATCGAATTTGGCTCATTCGGGGCATTTTTCTTGCGCGCCGAGCAAGTTGCAGAAGCGCTTCAGGCTATGTCTGAGCTGGATGAAGAACAGCTCCGCTTGCGTTATGATTTCCCGACCATGATCAAAGAGGAGGTTTATCCGCTTGAGCCTGGCATGGTTTCAAACGAGGATGGCGACGCGTTCTTTGACTTCATGCTGCAGCATTTTAACGAAATCCGGCGTTTTTACAGCCAAACTGCAGCCGATAGCAAAGGTCTCATTTTCTACATTTTCTAATTTCCAATCTATCGTAAGACTCAACAAAAGCCATTACATAGGCTCAAGGGGTTCTACACTTAACTTCAAGTGATCTCTAGTTGTCCAAGTAAGATATTCTCATTAAAGACTCTTTAATTACCCCACATTCGGCACATTGGTTATGCTCATCATAACCGTACGCCGTGAGATTTGATTCAGATTCGCTGCATTCATCATAAAACAAGCGGTCCCATCTCTTTAAGCGTCGTACGTCCCCATTGCTCAATGAGCTTACAATAGCTTTCGGCATCATTCATCTGTGCAGCCACGTCGGCAATCGTCATGGTCCAAGCCACCTTGGGGAGAGGCGGCGCATTCACTGGCCTTCGAATCCCCTTGGTGCTCCCTGGTCCTCTGTTCATGTCTTGGCGAATCAATTCCGTAGGGTAGCCCTCTTCCAGATGCTTCCTTAATGCGGTTTGGATCCAGACATACATCTCATCGCTATAACCTTCATGCTGAACCATGTAAGATGCAACCGTGAGAAAATGAACCCGTCCATAGCTAGGATCAGTGAATTCAAGTGCCATAAATTCGTTGAAAATCGATTGACATGTATTCCCCGTTGGGAGACGGGCTCCGCATTTATTACAAGTACTCGACACAAACTTCCCTCCTTACAGCTCATAACCCCCTCTTTTCTAAAATCATAATTCTTAACCTTGCGAGATAGTCAATACCTAATGAATAGAGTCGTTCTTATCCGCCAACATCTTAGCGAATAACCGCTAACGTTAATGATGTCTTAATTAAATTGGCCTTATTGAATGTTTTGAAATTGGATCTTTAAGTGAGTCCAGTTGATTTATATAATTTGTGTTATTTATGAAAGTTAACATTTGGAGGAGTGTAGCTTCATGTTCTATGGATTATCAGCATTTCCACTGACCCCAATGAATGAAACAGGAATTAACGAAAATGAATTTGTGAAGCTAATTGAGCGATTGGCAGCAGCAGGCGTAGACTCCATCGGGGCACTGGGTTCGACAGGTAACTATGCCTATCTAAGCCGGGAGGAACGTTTACGGGTTTTGCAGCTTGCGGTCGGTTACGCTGAGGGCATTCCCGTGATGACAAGCATAAGCGCATTGCGCACGATTGAGGTGCTTCGTTTGGCAGAAGACGCACAAAGAGCAGGAGCAAGCGCGGTGCTGTTGGCTCCTGTTTCTTACCAAGCATTAACGGATGAAGAAGTATACTCCTTATATAAAAAGGTGACATGCTCACTCTCTATCCCGCTTTGCGTTTATGATAATCCGGGGACTACGCATTTTCATTTTAGCGATGAACTGCATGGCCGAATTGCTGAGCTCCCCAATGTACGTTCAGTCAAGATCCCTGGAGTGCCGTCTGAACCTGAAGCAGCCAAGACACGAGTAAGCCATCTTCGCGAGCTCATTCCTTCCAGCGTAACCATCGGAGTAAGCAATGATCCGTTTGCAGCCACCGGCTTGAATGCAGGTTGTGAAGCTTGGTACTCGGTGCTGGGAGGCTTATTTCCAAAGACATGCATGAGGATGACTCGATTGGCTTTGGAAGGCTTTGCTGACGAAGCCAATCGCCTTTCTAAACAGCTCGAACCGATTTGGACGTTATTTCGCCAATATGGTAGTCTTCGCGTTGTAGCTGCAGCAGCAGAAATGGATAACTTGATTTCAAGTCCCAGCCTGCCTCTTCCGTTACAACCACTGAATCCTTCAGCCAGAGAGGATTTGAAGTCCATACTTGTAGACATTAAACTTATGGAAGCATCTTGATTGACATCTACATTGGGGCTGTTGCGCAGCCCTAATATATTTATACATAGTAATTGACATGGATCAAAGTATGCTTTTATACTGTTAAATGAAACTTAATATCTTACCTAAAACCTATTTGGGATGATGTGGACTTTTCTGGAGAGAGTTATCTCTCCATTTTCGCCACGCAAAGGCCGTACGGTCGTTTGTGTGGCTTTTTTGCGTTTAACTAAGGAGGATAAGGATTAGATGAAATTATGGCACTATGCATTGATCGTTTTTTTAGGAGGCTGCAGTTATGGGGTTTTGTCCACCTTTGTTAAATTGGCCTATGCAGCAGGTTTCACCGTGTCCGCAGTAACCGGAGGACAGTATCTGTTCGGCGTTGTGCTCTGTTGGCTTGCCGTGTTATTTACCAAAAAGAAAAAACTGACTCGAATCCAAGCTTCAAAGCTTATCCTTTCTGGAATTCCCTTCGGGTTAACGGGCATATTTTATTATCAAGCCCTACAAACGTTAAGCGCCTCTCTAGCAATCGTTATTTTGTTCCAATTTGTTTGGATCGGAGCCTTGTTGGAGTGGGTATTCCACAAGAAAAAGCCAACCAAGACGAAACTCATTTCCATCGCCTTGCTTCTGGCGGGTTCCGTGTTGGCAGCCAATATCCAATTCCAAGAACCCATAGTGTTATCATGGCAGGGATGCCTCTGGGGAATGCTTGCGGCATCGTCCTTTTCCGCATTCGTATTTTTGAGTGGGTCGGTCGAAAAGGAAACTCCTCCCATTTTAAAAAGCGCCCTACTTTCCACGGGAGGCGTATTGACCGTATTTATCGTTTTTCCGCCAACGTTTTTATTGGACTTGGATGTATTTGTGGGGATCATTCCTTACGGATTGGCACTAGGCATATTCGGCGGCGTCCTCCCCCCTCTTCTGTATTCGATTGGAATGCCGCATGTCGGTTCGGGATTGGGAACCATTCTTACGTCATCCGAATTGCCGGTTGTCATCGCCATGTCCTCTTTAGTCCTAGGAGAAACCATAAGCTGGTCTCAGTGGATTGGTGTGATCATCATTCTGGGCGGAATTTTTTATAGTAATATTCGATTTCGTACTCGGAACAGAGAAGCTTTGACAACCACTGTGTAAGCTAAAAACATGTGAGAAAAAAACCGCTAAACCCAATAGGATATGGCTCGATATCAAGTAGATGGAGTAAGAACAAAAAGATAAATCCTTCGGTTCCATACTAGAACTGAAGGATTTTTTGCTCTTTACGCCATTCGTTGGGGATACGCTGTTCGGCATCTTTGCCGATTGCATAGCTGTGACCTCGTCCATATGCTGACCCTGGCATGTTTATCGTTCAATAGAATACATCAGCATTTAATATCGAATAACCCTCTATGAATCAAGTTTGCAGTAACCGGCTGCTTTCCGATTTCTCGTGACCAGATAGACAATTGACCGATATGATGAATTTCATGGGCGATCACGTGACGCATCACTTCACCGAATGTAAATCTTTCCTGTTCCCCGTCCTGGTTCGTGTCGACCATGATGCGATCTTCCAAGCTATCATTCCAATCGTAGACGAAGGGTGCAATTTCCGCGTGGGCTCGGGCCGAATAATCTCTTAATCCTTGGACGCTGGCACAATCCTCGAACGAAGGGATATCCAGCTCTTTTCCTTGCAAATCCATGCACAGCCAAGCATATTCAACGGTCACGATGTGATGCAGTGTGTAGAGAATGCTTCCTATGCCACCGGTGCGTTGTTTCAACAACTCATCCTCGCTCACTGTATCGCACCAGTCAAACCAATCTTGGCGAACTTGCCAGTTATACTCGAATAGCTTCAACATGTCATAGCCTCCTGTAATCATAAACTTTTGCTTCTACTCATGATTCGCGATCTAATCATATTATCCTCCCTCTATGAAGATTCCTGATCCGAGTTTACCTCTAACATATCATGTATTGTTGGATGAAGCGTCTCTATTCAAAGCTAAGAAAAGAACCATAATGCTGAATTGGATTCATCACCATTATGCTGAAAAGATCATATTAGAGGATATCGCAAAGGCGGGGCACTTGAGTCGGTCCGAATGCTGCCGATTCTTCAAACAAAAAAGCCGCATACATGCGGCTTTTCAGTGTATTCATGCTCTTGTCGTTTGACAAAAACTAGCGGTACGGGTAGTTTACAAGATTCGCCGTCGATCGTTCAGCACTAGAAGAATGATCATTACCATTATGATCCCCAAAATAATCCCCGCTTCCGTGGTCAACGTCCGCAGCAACGGGTACTCCGGCGAAAATTGGGAGTCCGTGCGTATGGCGGAAAAGAGATTGTATGAGAATAACATTCCCGACGAAATCCATACCGTTGCCATCGGGGGGAGGAACCTTCGCGATCCGTTATTCGAAGTTAGAACCCGAGCTCCCCACGCTCCAGCGATAGACCATGCTCCGGTACTAAACGTCAGCAGGTGCCACCACACATCGCGTTCATCCACTCTTGCCGGGTCAATGCCAAAGGTCCCTCCCGCAGCCCAATACACCTTGATGGTGCCGAGTAGAATACAGCCAACTCCAACAAACTTGGCCAATGTTTGCTGCAGCTTCAAAGTGTTCCCGGATAAATCACGATAATCAATGAATGTGCCGAAGGCCTCCGGCCAGCGTGTTCGGGCGTAACCTGCTAGGGCAAGAGGCAGACAAATGCCGACACCAACCAGCGATATCATGACGAAGAACTGTTCATAAACCCAAACATCGGCGGCGCCTGCCTCCTTATCCCGAGTCATGGCTGCCGGTCCGAGCACCGGTGCCAAGAGCAGCATAGGAACCAGCAGACCCGTACCCATCCAAATGGGGATGGCAACCAGCCAAGCAGGAAGACGTTCGCCCCATGGCATGCTGAACGCCAGCGCCAGCAGGATCCCGATCATTGCGAGCACTACGGTAGCTGCGTTGATCGCACGCCAGCTAACATCCCCCATTTGTTCGGTCGGCATGAAGAAACCTAAAGTCCAAGCGATTTTGATCAGTAGATACGGCAACACCGATATGGCTGCTCCATAGCCGCATATACGACGCATTTTCATCCATAACGGCGTCTGCAGCTCTTTCGATATTGCCATGTTATCATACCTCATGTTGGATTACTTACCTCCTTAAATAACGCTGCTTGCATATCCCATTCTATCTTCTGATTCGAAAAGTAAAGCGACCTTAAGTTTAAGAATGGGTTAAATTTCTGCAAAAGCAGCCTTGCGCGAGGTAGTTGATCTTAAAGAAACTGCATGCAACATGATTGCATAATCAGGTTCGTTGGTTTCAGGGCTTACAAGATGTAATCTTCACTGTAATCTATACGCTCAAGCCGCTATCCTTCCAAAGATAAAACGAGCTTCCGTTTGCGTCGGACTTCAACTCCCAATGCAAACCCATCTCCCTGGTCATCATGGATACAATGGACAATCCAATTCCAGCTCCCTTTTCAGGAGACTCGTTACAAGTGCCGGGACCCTTGTCTTGTACGATAATAGCCTGATTTGGATAATCCGTGATGTGAATGCCGATGTATCGGCCTGCCCCAGCATGACGCACCACGTTCTGGAACACATTGTCAATGATCCGATGAAGCCACACGGGGTCTACATTCCATAGGATCGGGCAATCAGGCAGCTCGGCAACAACATCAAAGTCCTTTGCCTCGAAGATCGGATACCATTCGGCCACGCGGTTACGAACTTCTTCAGTGATATCGATCGATTGGATGTTAATGGGATACTTCCCCGCCGATAGCAGTGAGTATGACAGCAGGTTATCCATCAACTTGTCGACTTCATCCAGCTTGTGATCAATGATAGAAAGCGACGTCTGTTCCTGGGAAGCAGCAGGATTACTTCGAACGGAATGAACATGCTGCCGAATGACAGTTAACGGAGTGCGGAGATCGTGGGATATATTCGAAATGAATTGCTTACGCAGTTCCTCCTCCTCCCGCTCCCGCTGCTGACTTTCTTTAAGCTCGCAGACCATCCGGTTAAAGGCGCCTTCAAGTTCTCCAATCTCGTCTTCCTTGCTAATAACGACTTCATTCGGGAAGCCGCTCTTCCCGCTTAAGTTCATCGCTGATCGAAGTTTAATCAATCTTTTTCGAAGATTCACGAAGAACAGAAATGACAGTACCAAGAAGCATAGACAGACGGTGAAGAACATAATGGCTAACGGCATGTTTTCTGGAAACGACATTTCCGCAGATATAATATGAGATTCGGGAAGCCTCATCACCATAAAGCCTTGTTTTGGATCGTTTCCGATGAGGGCCGTCAAGGTAAACGCTTCCTGGTTGCTATCCTGGATTTGAAGCGAGAGCATATCCTCATAACTCCATTGCGCCGGGATATCGTTCGAGGTGACCTTGATCGCATTCGTTCTACCCGACGAGTCGACCCAGAACATCTCTGCATCCGGATATTCCATGCTCAACTCGCCCAGTTGGGCTCGAATCTTCCCAGTTCCTGCACCATTCAGCTTGATGGCCTCCTCTTGCCACCTACGAGTGATCTCTTCCGGACGATACATCGAATGCTCGCTGAATAGGTAACCCGGTAAATAAAACATCGCTGGAATGACCGGCCACAGCAGCAATGCGGTCATCATCAGAGCCAGGTATTTGCTCATTAACGAGGTGCGCATCCTCATGTTCTCACTCGGTATCCGACGCGGCGAATCGCCTTCATCATTTGAGGGGACCGGGAGTCCAGCCCGGTTCTCCAGATTACCTCATAGCCTTGTCCGCATAGAAAGTTTCTGGGCCAGGTGCTAATTTCCTGATCGTTTTCCATGTACAAGATCGTGAATGTCTTCATCTTCACACAGACTCCTAACAAGTGGTATAAGGTTAGTCTAACACAGGAAGGAAATACGGTGAGCGTTATAACGAGAACTTCTATACTTCAAGCAAAAAAGCCGCAACTTATGCGGCTTTCCTAATAGTCAATTTCGATCTGCCTATATATTCTCCTGCTTTAAAGCATCAATAATGTTTTCCTTTTTTAATTTCCTGCTGGAAAAAATGATCGCAGAAACGACAATAACAAATACGGCGACGACGACAGAAAGCACACTTAGCCAGGGAACGGTGAATCCGTAGCTGAATCTGTTCGCAAATGACCTATACATTAGAATCATCACGACGAAACTGACGGGAAGCCCGAACAGCAGCGACTTGACTCCATAAAAAACACTCTCATAATTCATCATTTTCGCAAAGCCCTTTGGCGTCATGCCAACGGATTTTAACATCGCAATTTCTCGCTTACGAAGGGATAAGCCCGTTGAGATGGTATTAAAAATATTCGCAATGGAAATCGCGGAGATTAATACGATAAAACCGTAAGAAAAGACGGCCGTCAATAGAATCTGTTGTTCTTCGCTTTTTCTGGATTGATATACATTGTAGACATTCAGATTGGTCTCAAACATCTCTTCGATTTCCTGCTGTGTTCTCATCGGCTCCGTACTTTTCAAATAGAGGTATGTCTGAACGTTAGCCAGCTCCTCGTCGTCTGCCAATTGATCCATGATGCGTTCCGACACGATCATATTTAACCCACCTACGCCTGCCCCGCTCATCCCCATCGGCGCTTGATCCGTCAGCGCGGCAACGGTCACCCGGCTTACCTTCGTTTCTTCCGCATTATCTTTATAGCTATTCGTTAGTTCGAAATTTTGACCGACATTCGTATACACGGCCTTCGTTTGGACATATTTCCCGGCATCCATATCTTGATAGCGGATTGTATCCATCACGATCGCGGCAGGATGATCCGGATCCCTAAGCTGTTCGTATTTTGCGCCGACGGCAACGGCATAGGCTTGCAGACTCAAATCGTCCAATGCATGGATCTTAATCTCGTAAGGGTATTTTCCGTCCTGCAGTAAACTCTTATCCTTCTTAACCATCTCTTGCAATTCTTCGGCGATGTACGCTTCATCGACCCAAGCCTGCTTATAGAACTCTTGAATCAGGTTGTATTCCGTTACACCATCTAAGGATACAATCGATTGCAGCAACCGGTCGTCTATTCTTTTTCCGTTGCTGTACGACACTTGAATATCATAATTGACGCCTTCCTGCGACAGTTCCAGGGATTGTTTCATGCCGGCGGTAAAAAACGATACCGTCAAAAACAAAACAATGCTGATGACAAGTGAAAATACAATGGCATGATATCTCCGTTTGTTTCTTTTTAAGTTTTTCAATCCGATTTCCGCTTCGATGCCGAAGAGCTTGCGAATGAGCCTCGACGTTTTCACGGCTTTCGCCGTAAGCTTAACATCGGACGTTTGGCGAATCGCGTCCATGGCGGAAACCTTGGATACTTTGATCGCCGGAAGATACGTCGAGATGAAAATCGTCAGCATCGAAACAACACAGGCAATCAAGAGTGATAACGGCGTGACGATGACCGTCAGCTTTTCACTGCTCCATAATGCCCCTTCAATCATCGGGTTCATGAACCAAAAGGTGATTCCGATCCCGGCAAGACCGCATAGAATGCCAATCGGAATGCTGATCAAGCCAATAATGACACCTTCAAAAAGCACTGAATTTCGCTTCTGCCTTCTCGTAGCCCCGACGCTCGCGAGCATCCCTAAATGACGGGAACGTTCCGAGACGGATATCGCAAAAGCATTATAGATGAGCGAAACCGAGCCGATCATAATGACCGCCATCAGGATCGCCGATAAAGTGTACATCATGCTGTACGATTCTTTGTTTTTGGACAAGCCGTAATAATGCAGCAAGTCGTTATTGTATTGGACCGATTCGATGTCGTTCCTCTTTGCCACATTTTCCGCATCAGCGAACAAGGACGGTTTGATTTTCTGCAAGACCACCGCCGCATTCACTTGATCGGTTGCCCCGATAAAGTTTTCATCGACATAGCTGATAATCGTATAACCCGGCGCCCAAGCCGTTTCCCATACGGGACGCTTGATGTAGCCGACCACCGTATAATCCTTTGTCTCGATATGCTGCAACGTTTCAGTCAACGTGCCGTCTTCCCTACGCAGCGGTTCGGTCTGATCCAAGGGATGATCGCCCCCTTGTTCGAATCGTTCGCCGATGCGAAGGGTTAGACGATCGCCGATTTCGTACTTCACTTTGGCGTTCGTTGCAACGGGCTCGGAGATAACGACTTCCTTGTCCGTACGGGGTAGACGCCCCTTGCTTAGTTCAACCTGAAATTGTGTGAAACCTTGCGCATCATATTCCTTGATGAACAAGTATGGTTTGTTGGGATTTTGTCCCCCTTCTAATGGGGCATATCCAAGATCCCTTGTAATCGCAACGGTTTGGGTTGCCTCATCGGCTTGTATCGCCGCAAGCTGTTCTTTGGTAACATCCTGATATTGAACATGCCACTCCCCGCTATCCGCGATGGTTTGCCTGATCATTAAATCCGAGAAGGAGAACACAAGCGTAGCGACAGCGGTCACCATGGCAACCGAAATGATGACGCCGATGATGGTCACGAGTGTTCGTCTCTTGTTTTGCTTTAAATTCCGGATGGCAAGTTTGTAGACAATATTCATCGACGGATCACCTCGTCTTTGGCAACCTTCCCGTCTACAATTGAAATGATCCTGTCGGCCTGTAAAGCGATTCGTTCGTCGTGAGTGATGACAATCAGCGTCTGATGATAGGTTTTATTCAACATTTTCAACAAATCGACGATCTCGCTGCTATTTTTGCTGTCCAAATTCCCGGTGGGCTCGTCTGCCAGCATGATGGCAGGGTTACTGATGATCGCTCTGCCGATCGAAACCCGCTGCTGCTGTCCGCCGGATAACTGATTAGGCAGGTGGTTTAAACGACGCTCCAAATTTAGCGTCTTTACGAGCCCATCGAACTGCTTCTTATCTTCCTGTTGGTTGTCCAGCAAGAGCGGCAGCGTCATGTTCTCTTTCACCGTTAAGGTGGGAATCAGATTGAAAAACTGGTAGATCAGTCCGATTTGCCGCCGCCGGAAGATGGCCAGACGCGTTTCATCCAATGCATAGATGTCCGTATTTTCAACGAAAACCTTGCCGCTCGTCGGTCGATCGACGCCTCCCAGCAGATGAAGAAGGGTTGATTTTCCCGATCCGGACGGGCCGATAATCGCGACGAATTCGCCTTTTTGAACCGAAAAAGAAATGTCGTCAAGCGCCTTTACCGCCGATTCGCCTGTGCCGTATATTTTAGACAGATGCTCGATTTTTAAAATTTCCATTGCCGTACCTACCTCCCTTCATGCTCAATTCCAGCTATATACCATCTCTTTATATCCAACATCCCACAGGGTTACATTTCCATCAATGGTTATCGTAAGCTCATTGGCCTGAGGGAAATAAATGGAGCTCATCTCCGGCTCATGGCGTCCGGCTTCTACAGATACGGTCAGGAACTCATGTCCATCGGCGGTAATCCTAATGCTGCCTCGGGAATCCTCCTGATCGGGAATTCCATAATTCAAGAAGAGGTACACCTCCTTCTTATTGCCTAGCGTGTACCTGTACGTTTCCTTGTTTTTGCCTTCGAAACTGTACACATTATATTGGGGTTCCACGTCTTGACCGCCAATCTCAAAACTGGCCGTTTTGTTTCCTGTTGAAGGATTCCCCGTACTATCCCTTAAATCGTTTATCGCTACAAAGGGACCCATTTCTTTGGTGAACGCTTGGTCAAAGATCCCGAAGACCCCCCACACCCCGAGCATGAGGACTAAACTTGATAAACCCATATAAACAATATTTCTCCAGTAGTTTTTTGTGCGAAATCCAAGTTTGTACGCCCCGAAGCCGACGGCTGCGCCCAATGAGTTCTGTATAACATCATTCATGTCGAAGCTGCCGAGGAAAGTTAGTGCCTGAATCGTCTCCAGCAGGAGGATGGATAGGATAAACAATGTCATAAAGCGGACAAAGCTAGTCCGATATAACAACGGAATCAATATGCCAAAAGGAATGAAAGCGGCGACGTTCCCGAAACCCACTAAATCCATCAAGGTCGGATGTAGAAGGTCGGATAGACCTGGCAGCCTAAAAAAATCGTCCGGTAAAAAAATAAAGGTGTACCCCTTGATTTGATCTGCCTTACCTACCCTGCCGAAAGCGAAAAACAAAAAATAAAGAATAAACAGGGTGTAAAATATCGTGATGGCAAAAATAAGCTTACGCTGTTGCTTCGATTGCATTGTCGTACCTCCATCGTTCATCTGATGGATCTCATTGTATCTGTCCAAAATGACTTTTCAGTGACGATGGAGGTGACAATTCAGTCACTTACGGTGTGCCGCTAAATCACGTGCTTATAAAATTTAATCCGAAACTGCGTACCCTTCTCGCCGTCGCTCGTCACATCGATCACGCCGTTCTGACTGGCAATGATGCTCTGTGCCATCGCAAGCCCTATGCCGATGCTCCCTTCGCTAGCATTCTTTCCTTTGTAGAAACGTTTGAAAATATACGGCAAATCTTCTTTCGGAATGCCTTTTCCGTTGTCGACAATGACGATTTCCGTATATAACGCGTTTTCGGAAAATGAGATGGCGATTGCACCGCCTTCAGGCGTATGCTCCACTCCGTTTTTCAAAATATTGATAACCGCTTCAGCAGTCCAATTGAAATCGCCGACAAAAGAGACGTTGTCATCCCCCTCGATGGAAACCGTCTGTCCCTTAATATCCATCGGAATCATTACCGGCTCTAATGCTTTTTGGATAAGGCTTTTCATGGGTATTCGATCTTTTTTGAATGGGATGGTCTTCGCGTCCATTTTCGATAGCTTTAATAAAGAAGAAACAAGCCAGTCGATCCGTTCAAGCTGGATGCGAATATGGTGGGTGAACTCCGTTCTTTTGGCCGGAGGCAGGTCAGGGGCGCTTAGCAGATCCGCCATGACGGTCATGGAGGTGAGCGGCGTTTTGAGCTGATGCGAAATATCGGAGATGGCATCCGTCAGTTGAAGTTTGTCCCGCTGCAATAGCGACCGGTGCTCCGACAGCATGCGCGTCACTTTGTAAATATCATTCTTTAGGATGCTAAGCTCGCCTTCTTGATTGTCCCGTACGTCAAGGGTATCATTGCCGCTGCTAATCTCCCGCAAATAGACGGACAGCTTTTCAATTTCGCGGTATCTCCATTTCGTAAATAACAAGCTGCCGCCAATGAGCAAAATCGATAGAAAGAAAACGAGCACCGCGGCGGCAGGAGAAATCATAAGAGCTGCAACAATCGCCGCTAGGCTGACTGAACCCATGACGAACAATAACATCTTAATTTCTCGATTGCGCAGCATCTAATCACCAACCTTATATCCCAGTCCGCGTACGGTTTTGATCAATGTCGGATGTCCAGGATCATCTTCCAGCTTTTCCCGCAGCCTTTTGATATAAACGGTTAACGTATTGTCGTTCACGAAATCGCCGGCCACATCCCAAATTTGCTCCAAAAGCTGATTTCTTGAGAGAACCTGTCCGATATGATTGCCAAAGATGAGCAATAAGCGATATTCCAAAGCGGTCAACGCAATCTCGGCTCCGTTCTTGAACACTTTCCCTTCCAGCGTATTGATGCGGATATCATCGATATCCATAATGCTGTTAACTTGGGACGGCTTTTGATATCTTCGCAAGACGGACTTGATCCGCGAAAGAAGTTCGCGAACCCGAAAAGGTTTCGTAATATAATCATCGGCTCCCATATCAAGCCCCATCACGACATTAACCTCATCGTCGATCACCGTTAAGAAGATGACCGGAATGTCACGCCGCTCCTTCACCATCTTGCACAATTCATAGCCGCTTCCGTCCGGAAGCTGTAAATCGAACAAGCATAAAGCGAACTGATCGATGTCTTCGGCGAGCACCTGTTTTGCAGATGCGACATCATGGCAAATAATGGTTGAATAGCGCTCTTGCTGCAGCGAATATTCCAGACCGGACGCAATCGTTTTATCATCTTCCACTAACAAGAATTTCATATCCAAAAAGATCATCCTAACGTTATGATTGAATTTATGACCCATCTTCATTCTGATAGTGTACCAACGCAATAGGAAAAATAAAAGCCGTTACCACAATGAATGAGGCAGCTGATCGTTTGACCAGCTGCCTCAATATGATGCTTCGACTTCAACCACGGACAGGCAAATGACGAATCTCAAGCTTTCGCTGCTGTAGTCCATACCATGCAGCCAACGCAGCGGCAATCGCCATAAAGATGGCGCTGGATGCCACGCCGAATGGCAAGCCGTATTGTTCGACGATCAAGCCTCCAACGATGGGACCGATGATCTGCCCAGAGGCAAAAAAGGCAGTGGCTATGCTGAGGCTTGGCGCATACGCGTGTTGAGGGACATGACGACGAAGAAGCGCAGTTGTCATCAGCGGCGGAGTAATAAAGGAAACCAGCCCAATCGTGGTGGCTCCAAGTACAGTAAAGAACATATTATTAGTGATTACCCCACACGCTCCGATTGTTCCTAAGGTTAATCCCGAAGCCAGCGTATACCCGCTCGGCCAGCGGTCAATAGCTTTGCCTCCGATCCATCCGTTAAACAAACCCGCGAATCCGATACCGGACCATACCAGCCCGGCATAGAGGGATGGAATGCCTTGGTTCACCAGATAGGGAATCAAATACGTGAAATAGATGATGTATCCCCAGCCGAAGAAGAAATAAGAAGCGATTAGGAACAAGAGCTTATTGGGGTTCAACAGGAGACGATACACATGATCGCTTTCTTGGTCGCATGGCTCCGATTCGGTCGGCGCGGGTATTTTTACGACTCCCCTCTCTCTGGTAACAACGAACTCGAAACCGAGCGCGGCAATTACACCGAATACGCCCATGATCACCCAAGCATACCGCCACCCCTGCAAGTGTGAAGGATCTATGGTAAAGGGGGCGAACAAACCTGTCACTAGAATGCCGGCAGATCCGCCCAGCCATATAAGACCCGATGCCACTCCCCGTTCCGCGGGTCGAACGGCATCCATTGCAATGGACAGGACTAACACGGTAGCGAAGGCAGATAACAAGCCGATGACGAACCGCCAAAGCCCAAGCTGGGTAAAATGATCACTAAATGCCGAGCCGATTAAAGTCAATCCGAGCAATAAGCACGTCATCCGATTAATGACATGCTTGTGGTCTGGAAACCGCGAAATCAACGGGGAAAGACACAATGTCCCGACTAGATAGCCGATAAAGTTGACGGTGCCGAGAATACCCAAGTGTCCATAGCTCCCCCCGATGACCCTCTGGATCCCGGGCAAAAACATGCCGTAGGAGAGCCGGGAAAAGCCGAGTATCACGACAAATAATAACGATGCCCATAGCGTAATCCAATTCCATGCCGATTTTGTACCCATATTCCCTATCTTCCCCCCAAATAATAAGGCGGACCATGAACCGCTACCCTTCCAGCAATACAATCTCGGCTTCGACGCCCATCTGTTCGCACAGCTTGTGAATCCGGCGCATGTCCTGTGTGCTGGTGATCCATTCGCAGTCTAGGGTTGATGCCTCGTGAGCCGCCCATTGCAGAATATAGACTATAGCATCCGCATGCGCTTCCTTCGTAGCGAAGTCCTCCAGTATCAGTGCGCCGCCGCGGATCGAAGCACGCACGTATGCCCAGTGCCGGCCGGCAAAGCTGCGGGCGACAAAACGAGTTTCACCGTCCGACGGAGACTGCATGGAGAGCGCTTGCAGCCATTTGCCGTAAGCGCCTGACCCCCTCGGAGCTTTCGGGTTCCCCCATTCAAGTGAATCGGCGGCCAGCTTCCGCAATTCATCCTCGTCGGCGACGCTCTTCCATTGCTCACTTTGGAAAGAGTTCGGGAGAGTCGGTTTGAAGCGGACTTGCCAGCTGCGTTCGCCTGCCCTGATGCCATTGGCACGAAGCAGATCGGATACGGTGATCATATCAAGTCCTTTGGCGTGAGCATGGTGTACAAGCGATTTTACGGCCTGCGGCGTTTCTTTGGCGATTTCATTGGCATGAAACATCAAAATCGTCCCATTATCCAGCTTAGGTATCACCCGCTCCACAAGCTGCGCGCTTGGCGGTCCCGACCAGTCGACCGTATCCTCCCCCTCGATGACCAGATAGTTCCACTCCCGAAGCCATTCCAAATTCTCATCCCGATAGGAGGCGTAAGGAAACCGCATGAAAGTCGGAACCGGCCTTCCCGTTGCTTCTTGATAAGCAAGCTCAGCCCATTTCAACTCTTCGAAGAATACGGCTTTGGTCACGTCTGCCATTCTGCGGTGATGGTAGGTATGCGTGGTAAGCTCATGGCCCCTGGCTATCATTTCTCTTGCTTTCGCCGGATACCGATCAAACCATTCACCCGTTAAAAAAAACGTTCCGCACGCGCCTCCCTGCTCCAAAGCATCCAGCCATGCGTCAACAGGAAGCCGCATCGGTCCGTCATCAAACGTAAAGGCACAGTGAGAAAGCGCCGGATTGCCGCGAGTAATGACCAAATTAGACATCGTAAATCCCCCTTCTGTAATATCTTTTCATTCAAAATACCGGTGACCCTATTGTAAAATCCCGGAAATGTTTTGTAAAATTGAATAATATGAAAGAATGATTCATGAATATTAAATAAAGGTGATGACAAGGATGGATCTTCGAGCTTTAAAGACCTTTGAGGCTTGCGTGCGTCTTGGACATTTTTTGAAAGCTTCCGAGGAACTCCAATATGCTCCTTCTACGGTAACCCTTCAGATTCAGCGTCTCGAAGCGGATCTTGGCGTTTCTTTGTTCGTGCGCGACGGAAAACGCGTGATTGTGACCGAAGCCGGCCGATGGCTCTATCATGAGGCTTCGGCTTTACTGAAATCGGTCGGAACCATGAGGCAGACCGTCTCGGAAATTGCAACGGGAGATAACGGCTCGGTGCGTTTTTCCTCTATCGAGCCAGTCGCAAGCCAGCAGCTAGCGGCCGTGATAGCCCGTTTCTGCAAGACTCGGCCGAAAGTGGAGTTAACCATGGAAGTAGGCGGCAGCAGATCCATTGCGGAGAGGGTTCGGGCCGGCGAGCTCGATTTTGGTGTCTGCTCGGCCCCACCTTCGAAGCTCATGCTGGAGTTTGAGCCGTTGTTCGAAGAAAGATTAGGCGTCATGTTAAATATGAATCACCCATTAGCCGATCGAGATAGCATCACGGCGAGCGACCTCGCAGGGCATACCATTCTAGTGAAAGAACCGACTTGTATCTATCGGGAGCTTTGGGAAACGGCGATTTATGAGGCTGGGGAGAACCTGTTCTCTTGTATGGAGGTTGGAAGCTTCTTTGTCATTCAACATATGGTCAAGGCCGAGCTCGGTATCGGGATTGTTCCGATATACAGCGGTCTGGAACAGGAAGGCTCCTTGGTTATACGACCTATAGCCGATTTGAATCCTGTCATTGCGATAGGCATCGCTTATAAAGATAAAAAAGTCCTAGGCAAGGCAGCTTTATTGTTAATGGAGGCCATTCGGAGCATCCGCGAACCCAAGCCTGCGCTTATATAATTCGAAACAGACCTGTGGGGAAAAAGACGATGAGTTAACTCCCATGAAAAATTTCAGCGGTAAAGTCCGTGCTGTTCATTCCCTCCTTGTTCAGGGCTGCCGCGTGCGCGGAAAGTTGGAAATCGTCCTCATTTACGGAAAACAAAAAAAGCCGCAACTATGCGACTTTTAAGCATATATGTTGTATCGGTCCACGGCCATACCCCAGGACTTACCCGTTCTGGCCGGATACCTTCGCCCAGAGTTCCAGCTCGTTCGTGCAGATAAGCAAGGAAGGATATTGGGCTGCCAATTTCATGTCGCTTTCTTGATTAACTGTCCAGGAGATGAGCTGAATGTCTTCTTCTGCACAGCGTTGGATGAAAGGCTCCGTAATATGTAGATGTTCAATCGACATGTAGCCGCAATGGATTTCTTTGGCAAATGGAAAAAATGCCGGCGAAGCCCCAATGTTGATCAAGCCAAGGCCAATTGTATCGTCAAGCTGTCTCACTCTTTCGAGGCAATAGTGGTCGAAAGATGTGATGAAGACCTGCTCCTGCATTCCTTTTTTCTTGACCATATCCAGCACAAGCTGTTCCATCCCCGGGTATAGATCGCCCATCTGCTTCAATTCAATATCAACGATGATCCGGTCCTTTAATAAATCGAGCGCTTCTTCGAAGGTTGGAATGCGCTCTGTCCCGTTAATCGTCAGCTGCTTCAGCTCGGCCAGCGTCAAGTCCTTCACTTGCCCCCCACCGTTGTCAGTCATACGATCGACAGAAGGATCATGGATGACCACCGGAACGCCATCCTTGCTTAATTGAACATCTAGCTCCAGGTGAGTGAAATTCAAATCGCAAGCTGCTTGAAAAGATATTAACGTATTTTCAGGGTATTTACTTGGATACCCCCGGTGTGCCATGCCTTTAATATGCTTTTTCATGCCATCCTCTCCTTTGCCCCTTTGCTTCGCGGAAGCAAATCAGCGTTTCAGCCCTTGGATCACACACCGCTCATCGCCATTTTCGCGGCCGCAAATGAAAGCCTCAAGACAGCAGCGGATGGATGTTGGCAATCGCGGCTAACGCGCCCTTAACGATCTTATCACCTGTATATTACAGTGAGCGGCGCCATTGCACAATGCATTTCTTCCAACTCTTGCATTCAGATCGTCAATAACGCACTTCGCTTATCCCCTGCACTCAAAATGCTCAGTAGCTGATTGTCAGACATCACATGCAAGATGCATGCGGCACTTGCTGAATCCGACAAACTGTGATATTTTAATTTCCAAGTAAACAATATGGAGTGTGAAACCGGATCTATGGATTACCCTGATCGTATCAAGTCCATCATTTATGAACAGCTGCTTCACTTCTCTCATTTGCATGAACAGCGAATGGAGCTGGAACTTAAAGAAATCAAAGAGATGGTCCAGCTTCATCAACTGAAAGGCGTACCTGGAAATTTATCGACCATCCATGTCCTGGATTGCATCGGCCAACATGAACCGATCAATCATTCTGCGATTGCCGAAAAATTAAAATTGTCGAAGGCAAGCATTACCAAGATCACCAAGAAGCTGCTTGCGCTTGACCTTATTCATCGGACCCAGCTTAACGACAATCGCAAAGAGGTCTATTTTCGTCTAACGCCCCTAGGAAAGCAGCTGTTCGAATTGCATCGGGCTTTGCACGAAGCAGAGGAGCGGCGCTTTATGCGATTTTTGGACGATTACTCCGAAAGCGAGCTGCAGACGATATTGAAGTTTTTTCAAGGGATGGCCCGGTATATAAGCGAGAGATAAGTAAATTTTTTTGGCATTATTGTTTACCAGTAAACAAAGTTAAATTAGGAGGAATCAAATTGAATATTCCCCAAACGATAAGAGAACGCAGAACCATCCGGAGATTCAACACAACGACGGTAGCGCCTGAACTGGTCGTATCCTTGTTGAACGATGCGGTCAACCTGTACGAAGACAAAGGTACGCCCCGCTGGCGCTGTCTTTTCGCAGGTACGCCGAAGTCGCGTGATAGATTGGTGGAGAGCATGATGACCAAGATGAAGGAAAACCGATTCGTTAAGCTCATGCCCCCTAAAATGATTGATTTTTTCATCAAACGAGTAACGGATATTCCCGCTCACCTGATTTTCATCGCGGAATCCGCCTCCGATCGGCGACAGAGCGACGAAAACTTCGCTGCAGTTTGCAGTGTGATGCAAAATTTTCAGCTGCTTGGCTGGGAACGTGGATTGGGGGCGCTATGGGACACAGATCCCATGTTTCAAAGCGAGTCATTTCTTGCGGAAATCGGTTTGCAGGAAGGTGAAAGGTTTGCCGGGATTTTGCACATTGGATATTTCGATAAAGCGCCGAGAGCTCGAAGAAGAGCGCCGGCCGAGCAGAAATGGACCGCCATCGGCGAAGGCCGACAAGCGGAAGGGCTTCGGTCGGAACGCGGCCGGATTTCAGCGCAAAGCATTCTGGAAGTGCTGAATGACGCTGTCTGGGCCCCGAATGACGGACTAAGAGAACCGTGGCGCTTTATCTATGTGACGGGCAGCGAAGCGGCCGCAAAGCTCTCGAATTCCGAAGGCTATACATCATCGGCTTTTCTCCTGATGGTCGCAGAGCATGAAGAGGATCCCCACAAGCAGGAGGAGGATTATGCGGCGATATGCTGTTTGATCCAGAACGTACAACTATTGGTTAAATCCAGGCCGTGGAACGTACGCCGATCGATACCGGAATGGATTTATGACCAGGATCAGTGCAAAGGGTTCGGCATTCAGCCGGAGGAGCGGGTTGTGGCGGTGCTGGAGCTTGGAGAAAACGATCGATCGTTGCAATCGGAACCGTCTCCTCCCCCGTTCCTTAACCTGACGCATCTATGATGATATAAGCGGGGTGGACCTACCCAGATCGCTGGATGTGAAGTCCACCCCGTCGTATTTGTGCAAGAACCCCGTTGAGATATCCCTGACTTCACCCTTTTCTTAAGATAAGCGGTTCTTCGGTGGCCGAAGCGCCCACGAAACGATATTAAGTGCCGCATAAGAAAGCGGTAGGATAAGATTAAACCCGTAATCCCCATAATCGTTAGCAAATGCATGAGATAATGCCGCGCCCGTCATTAAAAAGAAGATGCCGGCGTGAACCCATTCTTTAAGTCGAGGTAAACCTGGCACGAGGAGAGCGATGGCTCCAAGCACTTTCCATATTCCGAGAATGGTCAATACGTATAATGGATAGCCCAGATTCGTCACTAATTCGAGGTTTCCCCCAAATTGCATCAACTGTCCGATACCACTTAACATAATAGCTGCTGCGAGCAGTCCTGTGACTGACCAATAAGCAACCGTTTTCCCTAGCGGGCGGGTATTTATTTTCATGCTTGTTTCTACACCGATCACCTTATTCATTGGTTTCCACCTCTTCATCATAATCTCTCTTGATTACAAAAAACGAGCCTCGAATCGTTCCTGCCAGTTTCGACTTCTGCCTAGCGAACTTAAACTTCCCTTCTAACTCTTCGGGCACCTCCATCCCCTCCGAAAGCTTAAAACCAACGGCTCGCTTCTTAGGATCATCCACTGTATACATTACGTTTAACCCAAGACCATTCTCGTAAAAAACATAGGCAAATTGAATGTTTTCCACTTGAAAACGTGACGTTTCCAAGGGTTTGGCCGCAAACTCAAGATCACGCTCTTCTTTCAATATTCGGTTCACATAATTCAGGGTCTCCTGGCTCTCGCTAGCTGGTGCAACCGTAAATGCATGCTTATACTTGTTCATAAAGTAACGGGCTTCATTCGCTCGTAAACCAGCAAGCGCATCTGCTACGGGCGAAGACTCTAAACCAGTTGAAGATACATTTTTAAAATCAACGATATTGGACACGATCATCCCTCCTAATGATTTTGCGAGCTTTACTTCTACTATGGGCAAAGCTCGCATCGAAAGCATTCACGGCTCTTTATTTCCGAACAACAGGAATCCACATTTCGCCTAATATTTGGCCGTTTCGCTGTCCCATATCCACCATGGCATTTGGACCGCCGACATACGCGAAATTGTTGGCTTCCGGCAATACTTGACCAAAGGCGATGCCAGCAAGCAATTGACTCAACTCATCAGCCGACTGCCCCTCCCCTTTTACAACGAGGTATTCCCCTTTAGGAAATTGGATAACGCGGGTTGCTTCGGGCACCGATTCCTCTGTCATGACGCCGGCGTAGTACATCATTTTGTTGTTCACCGCTTCGTTTACGGAAAAAATGTAGTCATTTGCGGCGATGGCCTTTAATGTGTCCAACCTTCCGTCTTGCTTCACGGCTTTCCAAAAGTCGGCCTTCTCCTTGTTAATGCCCGCATAGTCGGTGTAATCACTCTGAAGCTCAGTTCCAATTCCTAAAACGATAAAGCTGTCTTTTTCCTCGAGGATGTAATTTGTCATTTTCAATCCCTTCCTTTTCTTTGAATTTTCATTTCGTTCGATGGGTTAATCATAACTTTTAATCATGTCAAAAAATGATACTGTTTAGAGGGCTTATGAAAAAAGTTAAAGCCGGATGAATTCCATCACTTGGTTTCTTATCCTCAACTCCGGTCAAGAGCTTGCAGCAATGAGACAAGATAGCCTCGATTCTCGCATCTCTTATGCATATGTGTTCTTGTAATCATGTGCTTACAAGAATACGCGCAACAAAAAAAGAACGGGAGGTTTCTCCCGTTCTTGCTTTGTGAGCACATCTAATTCATGTCCTTTTGCCTGATTCTCATCTTTTTTATGTTTATGAGGCTTCCCGGCTTTTGGCCAGATAATTGTACATCAGCTCGGCTGCCATTGCCCGATTGGTAACGGCCTTTGGAGACAGCTTGCCGCTGCCTGTGCCTTGAATCAATGCGGCTTCAAGCATGAAGTCCATCGCTTCTCGCGCATAACCGGATACGTCCTTCGCATCGGAATAACGATCCGTGCCGTCTCCTCCGCCCGGCAACTCGCTTCCGGCCGCTTCCATCATCGCATGGAGCATGACGACCATATCCTGACGCGTGATCGAGTCCTCCGGTCTAAACCGGTTATCTCCCGTTCCATGGACCAGTCCCAGCTGCTTCGCAGCGGACAAATACGGCGTATAATACCTGCTCCCCGCATCGGCAAAATTCATGGCATCATCCGTTTTCCCTGGTTTGAAGCCGAAGGCATTCATGGCCATGACCAGGAAATCGGCCCGGCTGATCTTCTCCTGCGGAAGATATCGCCCTCCGTCTGCACCTTTTACAACGTCTCTGGCAGAGAGGTAATTAACGGCGTCTGCATACCAGCTGCTGGGGTCCACGTCCCGGTAAGATACTTGCTTATATGCGATCGCATACATGCCAAGTTTGCTTGTATCGAAATTCAGGGTGCGAAGCTCTGCATTGTAATGACCGTTTAGGATAGTTGATACGGATCCCATTGTATCCAGTTCCCACGCGACTAGCTGATCCAATCGTTCGTCAGCCTTGGCCTCATAATGGAGCGATACCTTTACAGGTGTGCTGCTTCCCGGCCACTTTACCGTCTTGCCATCGATCTGCAGTAGCAGCTCGACGATCGGTCTGTTCCCAATTCCGGTAAGTCGGTCCCCGGAAAGCCCGCCTTGATTGCCCGGACGAATCACGAGGCCCGTGAACTGCCCTGCTTCCTTCAGATTGTTCAGCATATTGGAAGGCACCGTCACGGTTGCTTGCGGGGTAACGATTTCGATCCGTTCCCGCGCGTGGTTCCGGTTCAAGTACGCTGACGGTACCTGGATGACGATTTCGCCGTTGAACGCTCGTGCGCTTTCGTCCAGTTGAATCGTGACCGTCTTAATTCCCCGCCCATCTGCTGTTACGCTTTCGAAGGCTTCGCTGAGCTCCATTTCGCTGATGGCTGCCTGAGCCTTCTGACCGTTTATCGCGACTTCCGCCGTAATCGTTCCCGGTCTGGAAGCTCCAGTGGTCGGCGGTGTGCCGCCTGGCTTGCTAGGGCCCGTTTGATTGCTGCCGCCTCCGTTATTGCCGTTGTTTCCGTTGTTTCCGTTATTGCCGCCACCCCCATTGTTTCCGCCGCCGTTATTGCCGCCACCTGGAGGAGAGGATTTCTTTGAGGTCGTAAAACGATAGATTGGACTAAGCTGCCTTGCGCCGAATTCATCGGTAATATCCATATACCAATAATACGTCTCATCGGCTTCTCGTCCATTCCATACGGCAGAAGCAATTTCTCCGGACTTCACGTCTTTTTGCTCGCCGATCAGCGTATCTTTGTACACGTTGACCGCAAAATAATCGGTTGCCACCCGTTTTTGAATATCCGTGAACGCAAACGGCTCCGTAAAATCCTCAATGGCTTCGTCAAAGAAATTATAATCGTCCAAGTAAGGCGAATACGTATCCACGTCCAGCGTGCCGGAGGTTGGATCGAATTTCAACAGTCGAAGATAACCGTTTCCTCCGTTCGGCCCTCCCTGATAATCCGCCAGCATTTCGATGACCTGTCTTGTAGATCCGTCCGGATGCGTCACCGTTTTCACGACCCGGTTGGCAGCATGATAATGTCCGCTTAGCACCAGCTGCACGTTTTTGTTCGGCGCAATGACCTGGTCAAAAACGCGCTGCGCCATATTGGATAGGGTGCCGTTGCTTTCCAGATATGCGTGCATGCCCACGATGGCGATGCGGTCCGCATGCTTCTTCAGTACCTCGTTGGCCCAAGCGATCGTTTCCGGCGTATCCTCCAGTCCAAAACCGATATAGAGGAAAATAAAGTCGTGGCCTCCGAACGATACGAGGTCGTAATGGTTGCGGTTGTTATCCATTTCACCGCCATACCATGGGTTGTTCTTGTACCGGTCGGCCCCGACATACTTTCCGTAGAAGGAGTAATCCACGCCGTCAATGATGACGTCGTGATTGCCCGCCAGCACGCCATACGGTACGCCCGCTTCGTCCAGCTTCTTCAAGTTGCGGTCGGCTACGGCCCACTGCTTTTCGTCGTCGGCCACGTTCACGATGTCGCCGGTATGGATGACATAACTGAACAAGCCCTTCTTATATTCTTCCGTGATCCAATCGCCCAGCTTATCGAAAATGTCCGGGTACGATTCCGCGTAATACTGCGTGTCCGTAAACCATAAAATGTTGAACGGCGCATTCGCGCTCTTCACTTCATCTTGGACCATGGCCTGGATTTTGCTGTTTCGCACGTAACGGCTAGGATCCACTTCCGCTGTCAAGACGATGTCGGATTCGGCTTCGTCACCGGTGGCCGACTTCAGTGCCGTCCACTTGCCGGTCTCATAATCCCAAGCATACAGTGTCACGATACGGCCCGGAAGCGTGCGCCCTTGCCAGTGCATCTCTACGGTATCCTGTTCCGACCATGCTTCGTCCAGCTCGATTTCGAATCGATGATAAGGGAACCCGGAATCCGTATCCGTGATAAGATACTCTCCGTCCGGGTAAGCCATTTTCTCGGCCTCCTCCTTGCCGATCCCTTTCTCTCCATCCGGAGCCAGCACGAGCGGAGGCTCCCGGTCTGCAACGTTGAAATGGCCTTCGATCCCGTCTTCTCGGGCAAAGTCGAATTTATCCCCTTCCAAGAAGCGAACGTCCATCGAATCTCCGCTCGGATCGCTGAGTCGTGCTCTTAGGCTCGGATTCAAACCCACATTCTCCGCGAAATCGGCTGGGGAAACCTCGCCCGGAAGAAGAGGTTTCTCCTCTTCGATCATGAAGGTGCGAGAGATCTCCGCCGAATTGCCGGCCCCGTCGAGTACGGTCACATTCAAAGTATGCTCGCCCGGCGCAAGCAGCGTGGAAGATGTTTCATAAGGTAGCGTGATTGGCTCGCCATCAAGCTCCGCCGCAATGCCCGTTACGCCTGTTAAATTGTCTGAAGCGACCACATCCAGCATGAACGGCCCTTTGAGCTGCAGGGCGTCAGTCAATAATTGCCCTTCCCCATACGATATCCCTTCAATCTCGGGTGCGGTGTTGTCCACAGTCACGTCGATGGTCTTGAAGACTTGACCGTTCATCGACATGCTCAGAGGATATACCCCGTCCTTTACCGAAGCGGTGTCGAGTTCGGCATATCTTGCCGTGAACTTGTCCTCCGGAATCGGAAAGTGGAAGTCGCTGATCATCGGCTTGTTCGGGTTGCTGCCGTAATCCGCATCGCCGAATCCGTAGTACGTATCCTCCCGGTAATCCACGGTCGATTGCCCAAGGTTGCCTAGGTAGTTCAGTACCTTATCCGGTTTGACCACCGAACCGTCCGGCAGCACAAGATGTAGATTCATCACTTCAAAATCATCATGGTTGTTCTTGCCGAATACCTTGTCATGGTCTTTGACTTGATATGGCGCATTCTCATTTCCGGTATGCACGGAAACCGTTGTCCCGGTGACGAAGAGGTCAGGAGCCATATCGAATATCGACCAGGCGCCGTCGATGTATTTGGGCAGGATGCGGCTGAAAAATACCGTCTCCGCGCTTGCATCCAGCGCGCTTGCCGACGCTTGGTAAATCTGATCGATCCCCCGGGTCTGCATACCCAACTGTACCTTACCCGGAAGTGCCTTGCGAAGCGGCAACGGATTGGCGTCAAAGCGAACTTCGATGTCGTCTTCAGCCCGGGAGCCGTAAGCATAGAAGGAAAACTTTCCGCTAATCATGCTGCCGTTTGATAAGGACACCCCCGGCTCCGGCAGCTCGGTTCCCGTATTCTCTTCGTTAACCGTTAGCAAGCCGCCCCGGGAGTTATATGGAACCCGAGTACGGTTGCCGCTGCCGTCGGCAGCTTCAATGATATACCGATAGACACCGATCTCTTTTAGCGTAATCGAGCCTTGGTAGACGTAAAGGCCGTTTTCCTGGGATGCAAGCGTCAGCGCATGCTTGTCCGTAAACGCTGTCGGCTCCTCGGTAGCCGCTCCAATCAGCACTTCGATGGAAGCAAGAGGCTCATCGCTGATCACGGAAACCGGATAAGCCTGTCCCTGGCCCAAATTATAGGCGGTCTGCTCATGCTGCAGCGACGGGGCAATCATGTCGACTCCTGCAACAGACGGCACCTGGACGGGATCAATGCTGCCAGGATTGGCGTACATCCGATTATCCAGACGTTTCATGGTCGTTCCTGTATCCGGATAGGCATATCGAACGACCGCATTGCGGACGTCGTTGACCAGCCTGTCCGGGCTGTCCGGAGTGCTGGGATCGTACCAGGCCTGTACGATGTACGAATTGGCCTGTCCCGGCGCGGACAAGGCAATCCCGCGATGCAGCGAATTCGGAAGATTGAAATCCGAAGCTTTCGAATTATCGTAGAAAATAATATCGTTGTCGTTCAGCGTGCTGTTAAAATGAAGATTGAAGTCCGCCGTCGTGGTAAATCCCTTGCCGTTTGCCACGGCCTCCTTCGCGAACCAGATAACGGCTGCGCTGTACGGCTCGATTGAGGTATGATCCGGTACCTTCCAGCTCTTAGGCGCAGTTGTGCCCGGATATAGATACCAGAGGGTGTAATCCTTGAGGTCCAAAACCTGATCCGAGTTATTGTAGATTTCAACGTATTCGTACTGGTTGCCGCTTCCCCACCGGTAATCCCCGGCCGGGTTCGGAAGAATTTCGGTGATCAGAATACGCGGTACGTCCCCGCCTGCACCGGCTCCAGTTAAAGCCGTTTCATAATCGACAGATCTTGACTGCTGAAGCCCATCCGCTGCCTCGATATAATACTGCAGCTTATCCCCGGTCAACTGATCGGCCGGAATGACCGCATCGAATTGATCACCGCCGCGATCAATCATGTCGATCTGGCTGTAGGGACTATTGACTGCCGTTTTGTAGTACAGCTTAACTACCATCGCATCTCCGTCCGCATCATAGACGCTTGCGCTGACGGTCAGCGGCTGTGTCCTTTCGGCAGAGCCGACCGGAATGTGATTGATTTCCGGCGCGCGGTTGTCGAGAGGTGATAGCTGACCCGAGTCGACCATTCCGGCGGAAGGCGCAGCTTCCCTGGCGTAAGGAATCATCGCTGAACCGCCGGGAGGCAGCTGAAGATGCACGCTCTTGCCGTCGCCGACATCGTCGGCAGTATAGTAGAAGCCGCTGATCACGGCGGCATCGTCGCCTTTTCGGGTTATGTATAAGCCTCGGTCCGTATTGTTGAGACCATCCTGTCCCCTTAGCTTAAATACCGGTACATGGTCGGGAACCGAATGATACCGGCGGAAATCGGATTCCGTCAAAGCAGCGGCTGCTCCGGTAATGGATGAGCTTGTCCGTTCCACCCAGAGCACGGCCGGGCTGTTCGCCGGGATGACCACCCCATCCGGCTTGCCGTAAACGGTGTCCGTTACCGTTAACGTCTTCACGCCCGTATTGTAGTCGTAACGCATGTTGAATTCGTCATTAAACGAGATCGGGGTTCCCGAATGATTGTAAACCTCCACATATTCGAACAGGTCGGCCCCGCCCGCGCCTTCGATCATCTGCTGATTCGACCGGTCATCGGGATAAACTTCCGAGATCAACACCGGCATTGCTCCCGAAGGGGCCGCATAAACCGGGGTGCTTGCAAGCGCAAGCTCAAACAAGCTGCTGCCAATCAATATGCCGGACAATAAACCAGCGATCCATTTTCGCTTCATGTGCTCCTCCTCTATGCTTTATTCCTCTAAAATCCTAAAGCACAAGGGTCAAGCGAGTATCAAATGTAATCGCGTGTTTCGTAAACGAATCCTCAATATAAAGAAAGCCATCGCTAAGTACGCGATGACTTTAAATTGCCAAGTAACCTATTTATAATTTAAATGGAATATCAACGATTCATTCAGAACCTGTCTTCAATCCATCATTTATTAAAAGTGACCTTCTCCGAACCGCCCTCAAGAATGATTGACGTGTCCCGCGGTTTCGTTTCGGCGATTTTGCGGCCGCCTCTGAACGAGTAGAGCACCCCGGCCTGTTTGCGTATAGCCTCATATTCGTTCTCGGCTTCAAGAACGATGAAGTTCGCAGGCTTGCCTTCTTCAATACCGTACACGTCCTCGATATGCAGCGTTCTTGCACTGTTTTTCGTAATGAGATCGATCGAATTCACGATTTGATCGTAACCGAGCAACTGGGAAGCATGGATGCCCATGTGCAGCACCTGCAGCATGTTGCCCGTGCCTAGCGGATACCATGGATCAAAGATATCATCGTGACCGAAGCACACATTAAGACCGGCTTCCTGCAGCTCTTTCACGCGAGTCAGGCCTCTTCTTTTCGGATACGTGTCAAATCGTCCCTGCAGGTGAATGTTGACCAAAGGATTGGAGACGAAATTAAGGTCCGCCATCTTCAGCAATCTGAACAATTTGTAGGTATATGCATCATTGTACGAGCCCATCGCCGTCGTGTGGCTTGCCGTGGTGCGAGAGCCCAGCCCGCGTTCGTAGGCTTCTTTGGCGACGACTTCCACGAAACGGGATTGCTCGTCATCAATCTCGTCGCAATGGATGTCGATGAGACGGTCGTATTTTTCAGCGAGGTCAAACGCAACCTTCATCGATTCAACGCCATATTCCCTCGTGAATTCGAAGTGCGGAATGCCCCCAACCACGTCAACGCCCATTTTCAGCGACTCCTCCAGCAATTCCGCGCCGTTCGGGTAGGAGTGAATGCCTTCCTGCGGAAAAGCGACAAGCTGAATATCGATGTAGGGTGCCATTTCTTCTTTCACTTCAAGCATCGCTTTTACCGCAGTCAAGCTTGGATCTGTGACATCCACATGCGTCCGAACATGCTGGATGCCTTGTGCCATCTGCCACTTCAGTGCCGTTTTGGAGCGCGTTTTGACGTCTTCATGCGTAAGGAATGCCTTGCGTTCAGACCAACGCTGAATGCCTTCGAACAGCGTTCCGCTTAAATTCCATTCCGGCTCGCCTGCCGTTAACGTTGTATCCAGATGAATATGAGGTTCAATGAACGGCGGCAGCACAAGCGAGCCGCCCACGTCAATGACTTCCTCATTCGCCGTTGCTTCCAGCGACTGCGTGATTAGCTCAAACTTACCGTCTTTCACGACGATATTCCACAAACCTTCTTTACCCCGCAATTTTGCGTTCTGTATAATCATTGTTTTTCCCCTTTCTTTGGATTCTTTCGCAGAAGCGATCAGCATCAACACAATGTAGGCCACCGCCGTACCGATTAGTGCGTTCAATGGCGTTATGCCTGGAGCAAGCTGGGCGAACGCCACGCCGATAGCCCAAGCCAGCATCGCTATCCAGTTTACCTTCTTGAAAGTCATGTCGGCAAACGGCTTATAGTTTCTGCGCTTCACAAAAAAGTAGTCCGCGATGATGATAGCTCCGATGGACGGTACCGCCGCGCCCAGCACATTGAGGAAACCGACGAAATTGTTGTACATCCACATGGCCAATACGGTACCCACGATGCCGTTTATGATGACGAAGAATTTTTTCGATATTTTGGTGATATTGGCAAATCCCAGTCCGGAAGCGTAAAGAGCGTTATCATTGGTCGTCCAAATATTCAGCCCCAGTACGATGATCGCGGGAATGATCAGTCCTTGCAGGAACATGACCTCCGAGATATCTGCCAGGTTATAAGCCATGGCGCCAACCGCACCGAACAGGAACATGAGCGAATTCCCCAGGAAGAACGCAATGACCGTGGCGGTAACCGCCTGCCTCGATGTCCGGGAGAACCGTGCAAAATCGGGCGTCAAGGTTCCGCCGCTAATGAATGAGCCGATACAAATGGTCAGTGCCGCTGCCGCGGTGAGCGTCTGTTCAGGCGTGTAATCGAGCAAGCCTTGCAGACCGCCCAGCATATCCGCGCCCTTGAACATGGAGTAACTGCCGAGAATGGTAATGGCCGGAACCGCGATATAACCCAGAATGACCAGGGACTTCATGCCGAAGATGGCCGATGCCGTCATGGCGAGACCAAACAGGAAGATCAACAGATACACGTTCCAATCCATCGCTTTGGCAACCGGAATTGCGAACATGGCCACGCCGACGCCGAACCATCCGACCTGCGTGAAGCCAAGCAGGAATGATGGCAGGTACGACCCTTTCTCACCGAACGCGTATTTTGCCAGCAAATGCGTGGAAAGGCCCGTTTTTGCAGCGATATGTGCCAGCGCTCCTGTGTAGATACCGAGTGCCAAATTACCCGCAAGCACGATTCCAATAAACTCCATGAACGTCAAGCCGACGCCCAATGTCCCCCCTGCCAGCATGCTTGCCGAAAAGAAAGTGAACCCTAACATGACGGATAACGTCTTCCAAAAATGGTTTCTTTGCGTTTTCGGTACCGCTTGCCACGAAAACTCTTGATCTTGTTTGCTCATCAGAATACCTCCAGGTTAAAGTGTTCTGATACCAAAGAAGCAGAAAAAAGAGGCTACTCGTCAAGTCTTCACTGACAAGTAGCCTCTTTTATCACATCATAACCCGCGCGAAGACACAGGGCATCCCTGACGGAATATGCACTGAATCACGCGTGATTATAAAAATCCGCTGCCCTTGCCAGCCTCTCTGGACTGAATTAAAGGTACCAGTATTCAATTACATTCTATTATTTTGGAAAAGCCTGCAGTTGTCAATGTTATAATTATCCAATGGTTAAAATCCTCTTAAGTATCTTTGATGCGGAAGGATATCGTAAAACTCAAGGGCACGAAGATAAATTGGAGGGACAAAGCCAATAAGATCCCCGTTAATATACCCAAATTCAGCGACTGACTAATCGCAACGAGGGCTCCGCCGATTCCAATACTCAAGCCAGGACTAAAGGCATCTGTAAATTGAAGACTGGCGGATATTTCCCCCTCTTCCCCTGCTTTTGCGTGCTGCAGCGCAATGGCTCCGGTGGTTGGATGTGCCAGACCGATGCCAAACCCAGTGAAAAGCTGCGAAATAACTGCAAATCCAATTCCCCCTCGGGGTAGGCCCACAGCCAGCAATACGGATAAAACTCCAATGATCATAAATCCAATACCGATTGTTACCCGTTTCATTCGTCCCTTCCCGTGGTCTTTATCATCATGCTTTGACTGCAGGCAAGCGGCCGTAAATTCGATATCGTATATTTTCCGTAGCCCGCCCATTGCAAGCTGCATCACATGTAAGTGGCTGCTCTCAATGCCCGGTTTCTTCTTTGCGTTAAAGAATCCCTTCAAGTAACAGTGCTGGATTTTAGCACGCTTGAAGGGATTCGTAGGTAATTATTTCTGATAAATTATTTTTCTGATCGCATAGGTGGATAAAAAGAATGATTCTGACAGTTCCTCGACTGAAGCGCCAGATAAATACGCATCCACAATAGCATCATTTCTTTGGTTAATCTCTTTTCGTGCGCCCGACAGCTCTCCCCAGACTTTAAATTCATTTTTTCCGGCTGGTATATAGAGGTATTCGCCTTGGACATATTCCTGTAATTGTTCAACTAGTTCTTCCGGCAAGACGACAGAAGCATTAATATATCTCACGAACGACTCACTCCTTGAAATTATTGTTCAAGCAGCAAAGCCAGTTTCCATTGTGTTAGCTGCTCCATGCAAATACTCAAAACCGGCTCTGCATGGAGAATCACATGTGTTATAGATGTATTTTTTAAGAACATTGTATTCCTCCTGGTTAGTTGATCGACTTATTAAATGTTACCGTTTGATCCATATAGTTGGCCGCATGCTGCGTTGATGTCCGATCCGAATTGGGTCCTCACGGTGACATGGATTCCCTTTGACTTCAAGATTCTTAGGAACATATTGATGCTGTTCTGATCCGACTCTACAAAACTTTGTGATGTGGCATCAGTGGAATTGTATGGAATTAGATTGACGTGATATAAATGTTCCCATGGCCCTCTTCCACGCAACAAATCAGCAACGGCTTCAGCATGTTTAGTTGAATCGTTGATACCCCTTAGCAGAATATAAGCAATGTAAACCTTTCGTTTTGTTTGCTGAATATGCTCGTCCAACACGGTCATAACTTCTTCTAATGGAAAATGATTGTTAATGGGCATTAATTCGCTTCTCTGATCATGAAATGGTGAATGAAGCGAGAACGTTAAATTAATCTGTGGAAATTCCTTCGTCAACTTTTTTACTCCAGGTATTAAACCTATGGTAGAAACCGTAATTCTTCGATGTCCTAAACCGAAAAGTTTAGGATCCGTCAGCACATGCAAAGCATCAAATACATACGGATTTGCAAGTGCCTCACCCATCCCCATAAAAGACACACTGTCCAAGGGATGGTTATTCAAAGTAAAATAAAGCAGTTGATCCGTTATTTCATCCGTTGTGAGATTCCTCTTCAAACCGAGTGTTCCCGTAGCGCAAAATGTACAACCAAATCCGCAACCGCACTGCGAAGAGATACAATAGGATTCCCAGCCCGTTTGATAACTTAACCTTACGGATTCAATGTATTCATCGCCTGGGACAGCAAACAGAATTTTGCTTACTTGGTTGGATTTCTGCTCCATTTTTGGTGTGATGCTTAACACATTGTTTCCAAGCTCTTTGATTAATTCATTTCTTAAAGGCTTAGGCAAATTGTTCATTGCTTCGAAATTTCCGATCTTGTTCTTGAAGATTGACTCTGTTATTTGCGAATATCTATAATTCGGTTGATTTAGAGCCGATAAGATCTTACGTATTTTTTCATACTTAGATAAATGCTTCATTTCTATCTCCCTTTAAACGGAGAAAACGCAAAAAAGCACCAGCTTACCGGTGCTTTTTTGCGTACATTAACCTAACTATACCTATACAAAAATAAGAGACTAACTATAAATAAGTCACGAACTGCATATATGCATAGAAGGATAAAGTTCCGGTATCTGATTTGTTATTATGTGAACCTTGTCAAACATCGCTTTACATGACAGGTTCACGTTTACATCTACAATCTCAGAAGCAGTCATCACTTTATCCCTCCCATTGTTCATCATCGTTATTACATGAAAAAATTTAACACAAGATCTATATTTCGGTCAAGGCAGGCTCAAAAATAACGGCCTTTACTGTTTCATCTTTAGTGCTGTTGAAGCTTGCGCCTTTGATTGTTCTGGTGGGTAGAGGGTAAATCGTTATGAGTTTCTCATATATCTCCTTTACCTCTGATCGATTATCATTTTTTATATGGACTACCAAAGATTCGAACTCCGGAATGTCCTTCTTTCGATACAAGTCATATCCAAGCTCTATCGTTTCGGCAAGTTGATTGCGAAATGCTTGAGAAACTTCCGGTCTTTCGAGATACATCTTAATGGAGTACATAATATTAGACCCATACCGTTCTCAGCTTGGCTTAATTCGTCGGTTCCTGAATCAGCCTGGGGGTTCATATTCATGGACTCAACAGCTTCCTTTGTTGCTATCTCTTCTGGGGTGCGTGGATTGCTTTGTTCACTTGCGCTGCAACCGACACTACATGCAATGAACAACATCATAGTGATGCGGCCAGAATTTTTTACAAAACTCTTCAAGCCTGGTTCCTCCTCAAACTTTATATTGGTAGTTTACCAGGCTGAGGTTTATTTTTCTATAAAACCCATTATCTTCATTAGATTAAGGCGTAACATGCTGCCCATTCCATTCATTCGTCTTATTTTTGACCTATAAAGTCATCTTGGATCTTTTTCAATCGTTCAAGATGTGGTTTCAACTGCCGCAGCATTTCCGCTTTATAGGACTCTATTTGATCCTCGAAAAACATGTGACGCGCGGCATCCTTAAACGACATAATCGTTTGGTTTAACGCACGGAGCTCAGTCGCCAGCGAGCGCAAGGTTTCTCTGGTCTTGGCGTCAATTGTTTTAGGATTAGACTTCCAATACGAATAGCTTATTTGGTATAACGGTCGCCATGTCCTTGCCTGAAAAGCGAGAATAAACAGGTCCTCCTGGGTATCCGTTGTCATTGCCGTATTATTAACTGAAAGCTTGGGAACCGCGTTGTTGGGGAAGGTATCGCTAAATTCAATGATCGTTAATAGCTGCTCATCGATATCCTCCGCTTGGATCTTCGCCTTATCGATCCATTGCCGTATCTTGGCAGGATCTTCATTTTCCTTCGACTCGCAAATCGCCATCAGCGTATCAGCAAGCGGAATCGTTTCAGAAGCGTGCTTCACTAAATAGGCAAATGCCGAGTCGTTCTTCAGCTGATACAGGGAATGGAGGCTGTTGTATCTAACAGATGCCTGGTTTTCCAAATGCCTGTACACCGCAACGTTTATAAAGATGATAATAATAAGTATTGGTGCGTAGATCTTTATGTGCTTAGGCAAAGCTGTACTTCCTTTCTGATACATTCATCTAGTTGTTAGCAGGATTATTTAATATCTGCTATAGAAAGTTGCTAAATTAAACGTACATTAGTTCATATTACAGTCGAAAAATTAGTTTAGCATACCCATTCATCAACCATAAATGGATAATATATTCCATAAAAGTTCCCGCTAGCTAAATAAGCAGTAAATGCATCTGACAGTAGTTAATCTAATCGGTCAAGTGATGAATTTATATACTGCAAACCAAAAAAGCCGCACATGAGGCGGCTTTAAGGTCTTCAAGTTCTTTTCGTCCAACCAAAATAAAGTTCAAAAATGATCTGCCATGATTCCCATTGGTTATCCCGAATATAATAGAAACTCCTCACTCCGCGTTTCGATGCACTGCCCGTAACGCAGTTTCATGAAGATCACGGAAACGCCGGCCCAGCAGCTCATACCCCTCGGCTCCAGGGTGCAGACCATCCGTCAGAAAGGCTTCATCCTCCGGACCGAACCAGTTCAAGCCATCCTGATAGAACAACTGGCGATCGCCTCGAGCCCTTAGCAGCTCCACGGTCTCGCGGATGAATTCCCGCATGATGGGCAGGGTGAAACCCAACGAATTGAGCTGCGTTTCGCGGACGGTGCCATAAATCGGAGAAATGACAAGCAGCGGGATATCCCTGTGTTTGTCGCGTATCGTCTCCAGCAGTCCAATCAGCAGCGGCTTGAACATACGTGGGCTTAAGGTGCCCCCGCCATAGATGTTCACGCCTGCACATATCGAGATGAAATCGGCCGGCAAGTCGCGAATCAGGCGCCCGATCATCGGTTCCATGTGGCAGTTGCCCGAGAAGCCGAGATTGGTCAAGCTGAAGCCGCAGGCTTCGGCGGCAATGGCAGGCCAAGAGCGGGAAGGGCTGGAAGCCCCGACGCACTGGGTAATGGAGCTCCCGTACGTAATCCAGCGGGGCCGGGTGTCCGGCAGCGGGACTCCGACAGCATGGGCGTCGATACGCATGCCGGTGACGGTGATCCCTATATTTTGAGGGAGCCAAATTTCCACATCCTTGATCCCGTCCTCAAGTCCGCTGAACAAGGCTTCTGCTGCTCCGCCGGGCAGGCTGAGCGTCTGGCATAGTCTACCTCCTACAACGCAATCCATGGCGGCGGCGTCCGCAAGCGAGGCAAAAGAGACTGCCACCTCGGTGGAATCCGTCCGCAGCCGCAGGCGAATACCGGCACATATCTCGGCTTTGCCATCGATTCCCGCAGGCGGGTACAGCTCGTAATCCATGTAAGGAATCCGCCATGGCTTGATACCATCCTCCCGGTGTTCGAGCGACACGGCACCGTGAAACCACTCGTCCGTTAATGGAAGCTGCTTCACGGCGCATTCCCTTCCTTCTGCTTATCAGCCGGAATGAAATCTTCTCCCAGCCATACATCCTGCTCCAGCAGCCGCTGCTGAAGCTCGGATACGGAAATGCCGCGCGAGCCGGTACCGTCCCGCAGCGCCAATGCAGCCGCCGTTCCCGAGGCCTGACCCATGGAGAAGCAGTTCGGCATCACCCGAAGGGAGCCTTGCACTGCTCGGTCCGAGGATACGCAGCGTCCGGCAACCCAAAGGTTGTCGATGCCAACCGGCAGCATGATCCGGTACGGTACGCCGTGTGAAACCCCTGGCGGAAGGTGATTAAAGGTCATCTCGCTTTTGCTGTTGGCGAGATGAATATCGATGTAGTACGCGTTGCGGGCAATGTCGTCCGGGAAGGAGCGCGCAGCAAGGAAGTCATCGACCGTCAGGATATAGTCCCCTTCGATCCGTCGCGTCTCCCGGATCCCGAGCTGCTCCCCGCTCGCTACCATATGGGCGTGCTCAAAGCCCGGCACGTAGCGGCGGAAGAACTGCAACTGGCGTTCCGCCGTGCGGCGCCCTTCAATCGCCCCCCGCGTCAAATCCTCGGCAAGGGTGCCGTCAACGCCGAATACATGGCCGAAGTTGACGCCTACCAAATAGTCGCTGACCCAAGCAAGGCCGGAGATCGACTTGCGGCCCTCCGGCAGCGCGCCGTCCTCGATCGCCCGCTCCACCGTCTTGTGCAGTTGGCCCGTATCCCCGCTCTCCTCCAAGTACTGTTTGAACCTTGGACGGTCTACATTCGCAAGCAAATAGCACATGCTGCCGGGCTGAAGCTCGCCCGCTTCCCCGCCCTTCTGAAAAGGAGCTCCCGCCAGTGCGGCAATATCCCCATCTCCCGAGCAATCGATAATATACCTGCAGGGGATGAAAGACCGTCCTGTTTTGTTAACGACAACGACACCTTCAACCTTCCGGCGGTCCTCAGACAGGACAACATCGTAAACAAAGCTGTGATACAGCGGCGTCACACCGCTTTCCAGAATGGCATCATCATAAACCCGCTTCAGCACTTCGGGATCGATCGGCACCCAATCCAGCATCTCTTGATATTCCTCGCGGTACTGAGGATCGCATGCCTGCTTCATCCGTTCCATCAATTGAAGGCCGAGACCGCGGATAATCGGCTTCCGCTTATCCGTAAAGGGACAAAAAGCCGGAACGAGCGCAACCGTGCCCATGCCGCCAAGGAACCCTCGCTGCTCCACCAGCATCGTTTGCGCCCCCCCTTTCGCAGCGGCAATGGCGGCGGCGATGCCGGAAGCACCTCCGCCGATGACAAGCACATCCACCTCGCGGGCAACCGGAATGCTGGCGGATGGCAACGTAATATGTCCTTTCATAGAAACCTCCCCATTTTGTATAGCTTTAACATGTCAAAATTACTTATGGACTGTGCCTTTCAGACAGAGATCCAGCAAATCGTCTACATGCGCAGTTGCCAGGCATTCTACGGTATCGGCGGCGCCGTAGTAGATTTTGACTTCCCCGGTTTCTTCCAGAATCATGCCTCCCGGAAAAATAACATGATTGCGGAAGCCCCCATCGGTCTCGTAATCGGCTTCCGGGGCAAGCAGCGGCGTCTCCGCCCTGCCGATGATCCGGCTGGGATCGGCAAGATCCAGCAGTAAAATACCGGTCGTATAGCGCTTCTTCCAGCTGTCCTCCCAGCCGTTCTTGCCCCTGCTGGGATCGATGTCCACGGCATGGAACAGGGTCAGCCAGCCTTTGTCCGTTTTGACGGGCGGAGCGCCGGGGCCAACCTTGTCATTGGCATAAGCTACATCTTCAACCGCCAGCAGCAGCTTGGAGTTTCCCCAGTATTTCAGGTCAGGCGAGTCGCTCATCCACATGTCGAAGCGGTCTATCCCGCCCCGGCTGTATACAGGCATCGGACGCTCCAGCCGGACGTACTTGCCCCCGATCCGTTCCGGGAACAATACCATGTTGCGGTTGTCCGGCAGCGACAGGCTCAGCACCTCGAAGGATCGGAAATCCTCGGTGACGGCGATGCCGCCGCGCAGCCCGTGCTTGGTATCGACCGCAAAGCACATATAACATTGTTCGCCGATTACCGTTAGACGCGGGTCATACACGCGGATGATCTCTTCATCATGCCAAGACCAGCACGGCTCAGGCTGCACATCCCACTTTACGCCATCATCGCTGAAGGCCAGACCAAGATTCGTTGTATGATGAGGAGCAACAATCCCTTTAAGTTCATCACCGTAGTCATTGCGAAAAACCATCACATATTTGCCTTTAAATTTGGCAACTCCGGCATTAAAGACCATCGCCGGACCGTAGGGCACATCACCCGGAGTCAGAATCGGATTCGCGGCATGCCGGGTCATGATCGGGCTGGAAAACAAAGGTCCCACGATTGAATCTCTCATTTGCATCAAACTCCTTGTATATGGAATTATGAAATTAACCTTTGACTGAACCCGCCGTCACTTGAATAAAGGATTTGTTCGCCACAATATAAGCGAGAAGCATCGGCAGGATCGACAGGCATGCTCCCGCCATCATCAAATGGATCTGCATGGCCGCGGAAGAACCGTAACGAAGATTCGCCAGCCCGACGGTGAGCGTCTGCAGCTGCGGATTCGTCATCGTGAACACCAGCGGCAGAATATATTCGTTCCAGGCATGACGGAAAGCAAACAGCCCGGCCACGCCAAGCCCTGGTGTCAGGAGCGGGAGAATAATCCGGAAGAAGGTTCGGACGAACCCGGAGCCGTCCACCATGGCCGCTTCGTCAAGCTCGCGGGGAATCGCTTTGAAGAAACCCAGCAGCATAAAAAAGGTGCTGGAATGGGCGCTGATGAGAATCAGGATCACGCCCCACAGCGTGGTATTCAGGTTCAGCGCGACCATCAAATCGAATTGCGGGCGCAGCACAATGGCACCGACGGATATAAACATCATCGACGCCTGCGTCGTCACATACAGGGATTTGCCGGGAAAATGGCGACGGTCCACCACATAAGCCGCCATGGCAGCTACCAGCAGGGTGCCTGCGGTAACCATAATGCTGACAAAAGCGCTGTTCCAGGTATAGCGGGCAAAATTAGCCTGCTTCCAGGCTTCGGCATAGTTGACGAACTGCAGCTTGGCCGGCAGCAGGCTGCCACCGGTCATCATTTCGGCGCCGGTCTTGAGCGAACCGGACAATGTCATCAACAGGGGAAACAATGTCAGTATCGCCGTTATCAATAAGAACAGCCACATCACCGTACGGCCCACAATTCTGCCTGTGTGACCGGAAGGCGGGCGGGCGGCGTTTTTGCCGCGCGCATCCGGCTGTTGGGGGAATACCTGTTCGTTCATCTGCTGATCCTCCTGCACGCCTGCAGCCGTTCATGATCAACCGATCTGCGGCGTTGTTGTCAAATCGTAAGGGCCTTCGCTAAATTGACGTCTAATGTTGCTTATAGCTAATACAACTTATTCATTTTACGGCTTAATAAGAAATACAAGCCCGTGATCGCTCCCACAATAACAGCGGTGGCGAAGCCTACGGCGCTGCCGTATCCTAGCTGCTGCTCGACAGGAGAACCCGTGGATACCGGGAACAACAATTTGTACAGATAGAGATACATGACCTCCGTTTTGCCGATCGGTCCGCCTTCCGTGATGAGCATAATGCTCTCATAGCCTTTCAGGGATGCGATAATCGCGAGCATAATGACCAACTGGGCAACCGGAGCCAGCATCGGAAGCGTAATGCTCCAGAACCGTCTTCCGGCATTCGCGCCGTCCATGGCCGCACTTTCGTACAAATCCTGCGGAATGCTCTGCAATCCGGCCAGAAACAGCAGCATATAGTTACCGACCGCGCCCCATACCGCCACAAGAATGACCGTAAGCATCGCATGCTTTGGGCCGAGCCAGTCGATGGGCTGCGAGACAAGATGCAGCTTCATCAATACGGTGTTTACCATCCCGTTATAGGAATTGAAGATCGTATAGAACACCACGGAGATAACCGCGGTGCTGATGATCGTCGGCATAAAATAGATCCCGCGCAGCAGATTTCCGCCCCGCAGCTTGCCGTTCAGGATGACCGCGAGCAGCAGGGACAACGGCAGCGTCAGCAGCAGCTTGCCCCCGGCATAGATAAAGGTATTGCCAACCGATTCCCAGAGCAGCGCATCGCGCATCAGGCGACGGAAATTGTCCAGACCAACGAACAGCGCATCGCCATATCCCGCATAGTCATAAAACATATAACGCAGCATCCATAACAAGGGATAGATGCCCAGAGCCAACGTCAAAATGATGCTGGGAGACAGAAACAGAGCATTCTCCCCCAGCCGTTTCCATTTCATACTCACGATTCGTTCCTCCTTCGGGGAAAGAAAAGGGGCATCCGCCAAATTGTGTGCGGCAGCCCCATCCTTGCCTGTTATTCTCCCTGCGGTTTGGTTGGATCAAAGGCAGGGTTCGGCGTTACAGTGACCTCGCCTTTCTCCACCGCCTTGGACAATGCGGCGTTGTATCTTGTGTTTAAATCCTCCGTAATCGCTTTCAGGTCTTCATCGGTAAGGATATATTTGAAGAAAGCGTCCGCATAGGTGGTACCCTCCGGAGTAACGTTTGGCGAAGCTGGCCAGAGCGAGTCGTGTTCCCCGACCAGGAAGCCTTCCATGCCACCCATCTCCGGATCTTTAGCCTGTTCTACAATGCTTGGCACTATGGCAATACCGAAGCCTTTTTCATGATAGGTCTTCAGAACCTCATCGCCGTACATATACTGCATGAATGTCCAAGCCGCTTCCTTATTGGCCGATTGGGCGCTGATGCCGAGCCACGTTCCGGCGGACACGATTTCGGAAGTTCCCTTGATCTGACCGTCCAGCGTTGGAGCCAATGCGCCCCCCCAGTTGATTTCGGTCGGGAATTGATCCATGTACACGCCTGGCTCCGTCGAGAAGGATAGATACATCCCGATTTTGCCTGCGGCGAATTGGGCGCGCAGCGGGTCGATGTCCAGCGCTTCCGCGCCAGGCAGAATGCTTCCGTCTTTATGCATTTGCTTGAAATATTCAATGACCTGCGAGTAAGGCTCGAAATCGAATTGGCCTGTTTTCAGATCAAAGCCAAATCCCTGATAACCGCTCAAGGAAAGAATCTCCCGGACGGAACGGTCAAATGCTTGCTTCGGATTTTTGAAGTTCAGCGCAAAACCATAGATGCCCTCGGCTTTGCCGACTTCGGTAATTTTCTTGGCATCCTCCACCATTTCCTGCAGCGACTTCGGAGGATTCTCGATGCCCGCTTTGGTAAAGAGATCCTTGTTGTAGACCAGGCGCATGGTGAGGCCGGTATTGGCGAGCGAGTACACCTTGCCGTCAAAACGGTTGACATCGTCGATCAGCAGGCTGCCGAACTTCGCTTTCAAGTCATCGGTCAGATACTCGTCAATTGGGGCGAGATACCCTTTTTTGACGAATCCGGACGTATTGGCGCTCTTGAGACGCAGCACATCCGGCGCCTGGTTGCTGGAGAAGGCAATGTCGACGCTTTGCGCGTAATTCTCGGACATGACCGTAAGTTCCACCTGGATGTTATCTTCGTTAGTTTCATTGAAAGTGTTGATCAATTCCTTGATATACTCCTGGTCATGACGGTCGTCAGTCCAGTATTTAAGCTGTACGGGTTGGCCCGTCTCGGTTGATGGTGCTGCCGTTCCACCGTCAGACTTGCCATTCGTCGTGCCGCCATTGCTGCTGTTGTCGTTCCCGCCGCAGCCTGCGATTCCGGCTGCCAGAATGAGGCTCAAGCCGAGACTTAACCATTTTTTTCGCATACATTCTACCCCTTTGATTAACGTTTGTATTGTGAGCTCGTTTTTTATTATAGAATCCCGTTCTCGGAAAAGGAGTGAGGCAAATTCACTCTCAAGGGATAGAATTCTATGGTCTCCTGCAGCAGGCACCTCAAGCCTCCGGCGACTCCATGTGATAGCCCGCCCTGAATTCCGACGGTGTCTGGCCGGTGATCTTCTTGAACATCTCGCTAAAATATCTGCGCTCCTCATAACCTACCGCCGCAGCCACCTCCTGCACCTGCGCCCCCTCCACCAGAAGCAGTCTCGCTTTATGAATGCGTTCCGAGGTGATATACTGCGTGACCGTCATTCCGGTTACTTGCTTGAATAAGCTGGAAAAGTAGCTGGCGCTTAGATGCACATGCGCGGCACATTCGCCAACGGTAATATCCTCGGACAAGCGGCCCTTGATGTAGCCTATGGCATTATAAATAACCTTCTGCCCTTCGGATAAGCTGTTCCGGCGAACCAGCTCGGCTCCCTCCGTGCACAAGGCATGCAGATGACGCTGCAAAGAGGCCAGCGGTAGCCCCGCCGTCCCTTGTACCGATCTGAATTTCTGAATCATCGGCTGTATCTCCGAATAGGGAACCATTTCGTAAAGCGTGCGGATCGCTGAAGCAGCCAGCTCATCGTACAGGCTGAGGAGATAATCCGGATTTTGCCGGGAAATCCGTTTCTGCAGCGCTTCCGAAATCGCGGTCAGAAACGCGTCCGTCCGGACAGCATTTCCGGAACGAAGGGCCAGCAGCAGCTCGTCCTTGTGTTCCAGTGCCAGCGGCTCCTGGCTTCCGCTCTGGTGGATATCGTCATACTCAATGGCGGCATTGCCTTCGGTGAACAGGTGATGGGAGAGCGCCCGATGAGCTTGGCGATAGGAATCCGGGAGCCCGCTGATCTCCTCCACCCTGCCGCCGACCCCGACCGAGACCGTAAACTTGGTGTACCGTTCAATATTCCGGCAGCATTGCTCGGCAATTTCGATCGGACTGGACGGTCCTGAATCGTTCAGTACGGCCAGGTACTGATCATGACGGGCACGGAAAAGAACGCTGTGCGCATACTGGGCAAGCGTCTCCTGCATAATATTCAACAGCGAGAACCGGATCAGCTCCATCTCCTTCACGGACTGCTCGGCAACCTGCTCCCGGAAACGATCAATTTCAATCAGCATCACGACGAAGCCGCGCGGCTCCAGCTCAATATTCAGAAACTCCCACCGTTCCGAGGCCTCTTCCCATGAAGTGCGGTGGCTTATGAGCAGCGCAAAGTATTCCTGTCGCAGCGCCGGCATGCTCTCGCGAAGCTTGTTCTCCATTTCCCTCAAACTTATCCGTTTGGACCTCTCTTCCATAACCTCTGCTTTGGCTCGCAGCACAGCCGACATCATATCTTCTTCTGTGAAGGGCTTCACCACAAAATCAAACGCCCCCAGCTGCACCGCCTGCTGCGCATATTCAAAATCGGCATAGCCGCTGATCAGAATGACCTTGCAGCTGGGGTTCTCTTCCAGCACCAAACGCAGCATGCTCAACCCGTCCATAATCGGCATCCGGATATCGGTAATAACCAGATCCGGACGCAGCCCGCCAATCAGCGTAAGCCCCTCTTCCCCATTGCTCGATACACCTGCGACCCGAATCCCCTGCTCTTCCCAGTTCATCGCGGTCAGTCCGTCCACCACGCTTTTTATATCGTCGATAATGCAGAGACTGATCGCCTCAGGATTGCTCATCCAAATGCTCCCCTTTCTTGGGCAATGAAATCCGTATTTCGGTTCCGCGCTCCGGCGCACTGTCTACGCGAAATTCCGCACCGTCCCCATAATAGAGCCGGAGCCGCCGGATCAGATTGGACACCGCATATCCCTTCTTCGACTCCTGCAAAAAGAGTTCGCGCACTTGGGTCTGGTCCATTCCCTTTCCGTTATCACGTACGGCTATCGTCCAGCGTTTCTCATCCCCGCTAATCTCGATTTCGATTAGGCCGCCGTTCTGCAGATCGCGAAAACCGTGCAAAATGCTGTTCTCCACCAGCGGCTGCAAAATGATGCGCGGAATCGAAAGCGATGACGCCTCCGGTTCGCGTACATGGATCTCATAAGAGAATAAGCCTTCATAGCAGCTTAACTGCAGTTCCAAATACTGGCGAACATGCTCCAGTTCTTTCGACAGTGTCGTAATTTCCTGGCCATTGTTCAATCCGAGTTGGAACAGGCGTGAGAGCGACATGACCATTTGCTGCGACGGCTCGATCTGCTTCAATTTCAATTTCCAGTAGATGGTGTTGAGCGTGTTGTACAGAAAATGCGGGTCCATCTGCGCCGACAGCGCCTTGATCTCTGCAGTTCGCTTATGCGTCTGCGCTTCCGTTACCTCATCAATCAACACCACAATCTGTTCCAGCATCCGGTTAAACCGAAATCCCACCTGAACCAGCTCATCCCCGCTGCCGCTCTCAAAACGGGCGGTCAGATCGTTGTTCTCGACCCGCTTCATCACCTTCAGCAGCCCTTGCAGCGGTTTTAGCAAATAGCGTGAAAATGCGCCCGAAATCAACGTGGTGACAGTAAAAGCAGCCAGTGTAACCCCGGCGATCAGCCATTTGACATACACCATGTCCTGGAGCACGTCGGCCCGGGAACGGATGGTGGTCATGGTCCAATCCGCAATGCCGAGACGGGCATAATTAAGCAGATAGGTCTGGCCTTCCATTTCAAAGGGCTGACTTCCCTCCGAGCGGCTCATCATGCCACTCAAATTACCCGTCTCCACTGCCTGCCTGACTAGCGGTTCCTTCACGGGGTAAACCGCCTCTCCATCAGCGTTCAGCAAGAAGCTGGACGCCCCTTCCGCGGTGTTCCCCTGGACCAGCTTGCGGAAACCGTCCTCACGGATATTTACGACAATATAAACACCGCTGACCGGGGTGTCAAAGATCGGCTCCAGAATAAGCGAAATGACGCGTTCCTTGCCGGAGAAGAGCATATCCTCATGACCCTCCACCCACAGGTTCTTTTTCTCCTGTTCGATGCGCGCATACAGAACGGTGTCCTCGAATTCGGTGAGCCGATTGCGGTTCATGGACGAAGGATAAAATTCGCCAATCGGTGTAAATACGTAGATCGATTGGATAAGCGGCTCGGCGATCCGCGCCTGCGAGAAAACGTTATCAAGATCGTTCAGATGCGTGTAATATCTGCTGGCATCCCCGGAGGCGGCATCCTTCAGCATGTCGTAGAAAGGCTGGCTGATCATAAACGTCATCATAATCAGCATCAGTTTGTTCAGCTTCTCATCCACGATTTGTGCCGACCTGACCACCGTGTCCTGCGTGAGCTGCAGCGCATTCTTTTCCAGCGTGGCAGCCGAGATATAATAAGACAACCCTCCGGTCATCAGGACAGAAAGCACGATGACAGCCAGAAAAGCGACCTTGAGTTTGTTGCGGAACGATTGCCTGCGGAGGTACTCCAAGCTTTTCACGCCTTCCGTTAAATTCTATCTACCCATGCCGAGAGTACTCCCACTTCTGCAAGTGGAGAGGTGAATCGGCGACTTCTTGTCCGGGCCTACAAGATGTTCTTTCTTTTCTTCCAATGTAGCGGTTTAATAAACAGGAACATACATTCGTATTCCGGAAGTGAAAAGAGGTGAAATCTTGTCCGTTCCAGCACTCGGGTATAGAACCTATCAAGTATGGATCAAGCCGGAGCATCGGTTGTTCGCCTATCTGGATGCATTGGGTCAGTGTGCAAAAAACCTGTACAATACGGCTAACTTTTATATCCGGCAAGTGTTTACCGCAAAGGGACAGCTATCGGCTTGTCAGCCGTTGCAACAACAAGTGATGAACACCCTGTCCGCACATCTGGATGCGATGAACGAGCGAAGAAGCGTGAAAAATCGTTCCCGGCCCTTTACGTTGCCTTCGCCAGAGCAGCCCTTCCTGTCTTATTCTTTCTTGGATGCCTTGTTCAAAGTGATGGAGCAACCCGATTATCGCTCCCTCCCGGCCCAAAGCAGCCAAGGCATTCTGAAGGTCGTCTTCCAGAACTGGGCGGCCTTTTTCGCCAGCATGAAGGCGTATCGTCAACATCCGGAGACCTTTACCGGCAAGCCGAAGATTCCGGGCTACGCCCGCAGCAAGGTGAAGGAAGTGGTGTTCTCGAATCAAGATTGCGTCATCAAAGACCGAAAGTTCCTGAAGTTCCCCCGACCCAAGCTGAGACTGAACATCGGCAAGCTAGGGCGTACCGACGGCAAGTTCATGCAGGCGCGTGTCGTACCTCGTCATGGGCACTATGTTATCGAACTCGTCTTCACGTGTCCAAAGGAAGAGCAGAACACAGAGGGGGAACAAGTACCGGACGTCAGCCATTCTAATTTCATCATGGCGATTGATTTGGGTGTAGACAATCTTGCAACCATGGTCACGACAACCGGCTTACAGCCGGTGATCGTGAAGGGCAGGATCGTCAAAGCGATCAATCAGTATTATAACAAGATGAAAGCGCACTACACGAGTATTCTTCGTCAGGGTAAAAACCCGCGTGAAGGCACACACACATCCAAACGATTGGAACGATTGCATCTGCAGCGCCACCGCCTGATCAAAGACCTGTTTCACAAAGCCAGTCATCATATCGTCAGACTGGCCGAAGAGCAGAAGATCGGTACGATCGTCATCGGTCATAATGCGGGATGGAAACAAGAATCCGCAATGGGACGGCGAAACAACCAGTCGTTCTGTCACCTCCCGCACAAGCAGCTCATTGCGATGATCCAGTATAAGGCAGCAGCAAAGGGAATCACGGTGATCCTGACGGAAGAAGCCTATACGTCAAAAGCGAGCTTCCTGGATCAAGATCCGTTGCCGCGTTTCGGTGAGGGAGGAACCTATCTCTTCTCCGGCAAGCGGATTTATCGCGGGCTGTATGCGAGCCAGGCGGGCGTGATTCATGCCGATGTGAACGGAGCAGCCAACATTATGCGCAAAGTATTCCCAAACGTATCTGCTAAGCCTTCGGATGGGATAGAGGGTTGGATGGTAACCAGTCCATCAACGTGTCAACTCCAAGGGTGTTAAGCATCCTGAAACCTTCAGGTTGAGACATCTGAAACCCGCACTTCAACCGAAGCGACTGCCTAGGTAAGTGGCGGGAGTATTCATTCTTTGATTATGTCACTGCATCCCCTGTACGACAATGCAAAAAAACGAAGCTGTCCCTGGCAGCCAATCATGGCGTTAGGGGCAGCTCCTTCGTATGATCCTCTTAACGCTGACCGACCTGTGGATCGGCTTTAATTGACACGGTACGGGATGCCTTCAAGTTAGATCGAATCAGGTGCCAGTACCACAGCATCATCAAAAGCTACGCCTGCCGAAGTAGTCCGAAATCCTATTTTTCCTGCTGTCAGTTCCGTCTCGGGATTGGTCCATTCCACTTTTAATTCTCCATCCACATAACCTTTTATTGCGTTCCCTTCAATAGAAGCCTTCATCGTATACCACTGGTTCGCCTGAGCTGTAAACGGGGTACTGGATACAAGGGTCATGAAGTTGTCCACGGATTTGTACAACTCCAGCTTTTGGGCTGCGGAATGGATTCGGAACATATAGAAATTACCCGCATCCTGTACCCTGAAGAGAATGCCTGCGTTGGCATTGGTGATGGGCATTTTCGCTTTGGCCGCATACGTATAATCCGTCCATGAATCGCCGGCAGCAATGACTGCAGTGGCAGCTTGATTCTGAATCAAGGCTTTTGTGCCGTCCGTTGTTACATCCCAGGAACCTGAAGCAGACGTCCATCCTCCGGCATTTCCATCTTCGAAATCGTCGCTGAATACAATGACCGTAGGATCCGGATTCACGGGAGGTTCATTCACGTCCGTGACATGGATCGTAAAGGTCTTCTCAACGTACAGTCCGCCTGAATCTGTGCTCCTCACCCGGATGCTGTAGCTGTCCTTGGCTTCGTAATCAGGCGTTACGGCTAGGAACAACTTATTGTCCGAAATGGTGAAGCTGCCGTTGTCCTCATCCCCTGCCCCTGCTATCAGCATATAAGAAAATGTTTCTTCCGCATCAGGGTCGCTGGTGGAAAAGGTTCCGACCATGCCTCCCGCCGTCGTATTTTCAACAACACTGTTGTGTGAAAGGGCAATCTCCTCAGGCGCTTTATTGAGGAGACTAACAACGGCATCGTCAAAATGGACGCCGGCCGAGGTGGTCCGGAATCCGATCCCCCCAGCCGTCAATTCGGTTACAGGATTGGTCCATTCCATCTTTAATTCTCCATCCACGTAACAGGAAATCGTGTTCCCTTGTATAACCGCCTTAACCTTATACCACTGTTTCTCAATGGCCGTGAACGGCATACTGTTTACAAGCGTCAGCTGTCCATTCACGGATTTGAACAACTCCAGCTGTTGATTCGATGAATGAATGCGATACATATAATAATTGTTTGCATCCTGCACCCTGAAGACCATGCCCGCGTTGGCATTGGTGATGGGCATTCTTAATCTGGCTTCATAAACGTAATCCGTCCATGAACCCCCGCTATTAGCGGTAATCAGGGAGGTGGTTGTCTGATTTCCGCTGGACAGCACGTGATTCGTGCCGACTGTCGGGACGGTCCAACCGCCTGACATCGACGTCCAACCCGCCGTATTTCCGTCTTCGAAATTGTCGCTGAATAGCGGAGGTTTGGAATTGGCAAAAACGATACCATTTACATTGTTATTGACGGTAACATTCAAGTCGTCCAGGGTTGTTGCAAGCTTGCCTCCAACATAAACATCCGTGAACGTGACCCCGTTAACCCTTCCGCCTTTCGTAGCATTCCCGGAAATTCTGGATTTCTGGGTGCCGGTCTCGCGAACATTAATGTTCTTGACTACAACATTGCTTACATCGCCGGAAGTGCTGGTGGACACTCCAAGCCAATAGTTCCCGAATTGATTGATGCCGACGCGTTCGATGTCGATATTCTCAAACGTAATATTTTGGGCGTAACCTTCCTCCGGGAGTGTATTCAGTTGGTATCCATGATCGATAAGCAATGCTCGGGCGCTTTGATAGACATACGAATTTCGGATGGTTACGCCGATTTGCGGCTGGGCTACGCCCATGCCAATCTTGAAAGCCGCGCATCTTGTCCATGCAAAAGCGTCATCAAAGACCACATTCTCCAAATGTTCAAGCTCGCCCGGCCAGTCTTTGGACATCCCCGTCTGCAGCCAGGTTTTAGTGGAATACGTGTCATCATCCGATATGGCAATCGAGTGTTGAACAAGCACGTTCTGACTTTCATTAATATCGATAACGTCATTCTCGATTTTGTATAAATCCTGGAATCCCTTAAGATTGTTTATGGTCACATTGTCGGAACGAACCACCATAAACGACCAGAAACCGCCATCCCGCAATATTAGTCCGTCAAAAGTAAAATTGGATGTTGCGATCGGAACGAGCAGGTTATTGAGGAACCCTTCATTCTTATTCGGCGCCGGCATCCTTCGCTCTCGCATCGCAATGCCTTTTCCATCAATGGTTCCCCGTCCCCGTATCGTAATATTGGTGGAATCTACGGCAGTACGAATAAAATACGTTCCATCCGCGTTTCGTGAATCCTTGCGAAAATCAATCACGTAGTCTTCCCCCTTGCCCGTGCCGACAATGACGGCGCCGCCGGCCAGGTAAAAGGTTACGTTGCTTTTTAATGTCAGGTTCCCGCTCTTATAAACACCGGCCGGTATGAATACAACGCCGCCGCCGGCTTGATGGGCGTCATCGATCGCCTGCTGAATCGGACCCGATGCCAGCGATGTACCCGTGTTATCCGCATGGTATGGCGACTGTGTCACATTATAAATCCCGGCACCTGTGGACGGGGGAATATCCGTCTCCAAGGGATCTGCTGCGATCACAATCTTCTTCCTCTGGTCATTGATTTTCACGATGACATAGGTTGAGGATGAAAGATAGAACGTTAGCTTGTTCCCGTTGACCGTGCCTTCGATATGTTTAGCCTGAGGACTGATGGAGTATGATGAAATCGGCACATTATTGGTAACTTCGATACGGACCGTGCCGGAAAAGGAAAATTGAGCATAATCATAATCAGCCAGATAACTGATTACAGGAATCGCTTCGTTATTCGCTTTCAACGAAAACACGCTGGATGTGGTATAGATGGATGGCATCGGGTAATTTTGTATCGTGGCCGGAGCAGCGGCGGTCTGTGCCAAAGATGCCGGATCAGCGGCATCCGTCATATCCATTGAAGAAATTGAATAGCTATCGATTTCTACAGCATCCGCTGTTCGGGGTGAGAATCCTGTGATCATTACGGCAAGCACTACCAACAGACTAACTGCTTTTCTTGTCATGGTAAGCATAAATACCTCCTCAAGATTATTCATCCGCCCCACGATAATAAGGCAGCGCAGCTTCTGTTCTCCCGGTTGTATTCTTGCTTGGTTTTTTGTGAAGGCGCTAACATTTTATCGGAAGCAAGCAGCCCGCTCTCTGACGTTCACTCCCCCCTCCATCCAAACTTTTCTCTGTCACCATGGATTATATTCCCTGCCCATAAAAAAAGGAGTGGGGCAAGCCCACTCTCCAGGGATACATTTTAACTGTTCTCGCCTGCCGATGCACTGACAGCCATTTCGTTGCGGGAATGAAGATCTACGCAGACGCTGTCTCCATTGATTGCACCAAGGCTACTTTTCCGATAAATCGTCGTAAGAAAGGACTCTCGAAGTCATGTGCTCAAAAGTTCCCTTCTCCAACATTTCTTGGCCCATGCGATGCAGCAGCGATATTGCGGCGCGAAAAGGTCCTGAGCCGGTGCTGATGCGCTGAATCCCTAGCGCTTCAAGTTCCTTTGCGGAAGGCATTCCCGGTCCGGCCAATACATTGATCGGACAGCTTATTTCATGGCGCAGTGTCTGGATGTCGGAGATTTCCTGGATTCCGGGAACAAAAATACAATCTGCCCCGGCTTCCTGGTAGGCATGGGCCCGCTTGATCGTCTCTTCAAGCCTCCCAGCAGGCGGCATAGACTTGATCCAGTAAGCATCGATCCTGGCATTGATAAAGAGAGGATAACCCATGGCATTCCCCAGCGCCCGGATCACGGCTAATTTGTTTTGCTGGAGTAAAATGTCATGCAGCGGCGCTTGCCGATCCATGCCGCTGTCTTCAATGTTTATCCCCGCCGCGCCTGCCTTGATCACCTGCTTAACCGACTCGGCGACTTCATCAGGTGTTTGTCCATACCCGTCTTCCATATCCACGGTAACCGGAATATCCACGGTTTGCACGATCCTGCGGACCGTATCCAACATCCGATCGAAGGGCATATTCCGATCCGCATACCCATGGGAAACCGCTATGCCGGCACTTGTCGTGCCGATTGCCTTGAAGCCGCACTTCTCAAAAGTGTTCGCGCTCGCAGCATCCCATGCATTGGGCAAAATAAAGAAATTAGAGTGAAGCTTTTTAAAGGCGGCAAGCTTTTCAAGCTGTTTTGTCATGTCCATACCATACCTCTCCCCATCTATTATCGACTGGCGTACTTTTGTATGTAGTATAAACCGAGTACTATTCGATACCTATCGAAATATGGAATGCACTTGGAGTTCCAGAAGGATATGGAAATGTCTGACTAGAATAATAATCAGAGCCTATAAGAAATTGGAGTGAATACGGTGGGAGAAGGTAGACCGACCATGAATGACAAAATAAATGAATTTATGATTTGGGCTGAAGAAAACGGTTGGACGATAACTAAGAATGAGGATCATCAGTTACATTTAGCTGGCAGCTTGTTATCAAGATATAAGGAAATTCCTAATGATTATTTGGAATTTTTAAGTGTTGTAAAACGATGCATCACACCTGATGAGAAGTCCTGGTTTCTTTGCGAGGATGAATACAATAATCGCTCCGATACTGAATTTAAATGGAATGAATTTGAAATGCTCAGTTTGGAGGCAGCAATGGGCGATGAACTATGGAAATCAGAAATAACTGCGTGGTGGGATTCTTACCTGCCGATCGTGATATCAGTCGATGGTGGGTATTCCTTCTATGCGATTGATTTAACCAATGACGTTGGTGCTATCGTGCGCGGATATGAACCTGAATTTGAAGAAGTTGAAAAAGCGTCCCATAATCTAGAAGGGTTTTTGGAATTGATTATGTCGAAAACTATAGAGTTCCAATGATAAATAGGCAATGCATACAACCTTAGTTCGGTACTCAACCAGACTAAGGTTGTTGGCCTTCGACCCAGGGAGTATTAATATTCAAGTAGACGGCCATGATCGTTCCATTGACCGTACATTTTGTTTTCTCTCGTGTTGGTTATGAATTTGTCTAATCTGCTCTTAAATAATTCCGGCTGATTCTTATAGCTTTGTATCGTGTCGATCCGAACTCTTTTATAAAGATCCGGAAATGCCATGAAATTCTCATATACTTGCTTTTCCTCTTTTAGCCTTTGTTCTATGACCTCATCTATTCTGAAAGAAGCAGGATCCATGTCAGGAAGAACCCTCCTGCCTTCGTCACTCATGAGCCCCAACTTTTCGAGGCGGCGGACACGTTCTTTATTCAATTCAGTCCATGAGCTTTTTTTAGTTCTAGGAGACAGTCTCTGGGCCAACTCGGTTTCGTACATTTTCTTTTTAATGCCATCAATCCATCCAAAGCATAAGGCCTCCTCAACGACGTCCAAATATAACAACATATCAGGGGTTGGCGTCATACTAACCAAGACCCAGCAAGACTTCTCGGTCGTGCCATGGTTCTGCAGCCAAAGCCTTAAATCCTCTCTCGATTTTGCTGGAATGACATGCTCGATTATCATAGCTAAAACCCATCCTCCTCCTTTCTAAAGAGAATATCAAAACATGGCCTTTCATTGGAAGGCCATGTTTTGAATGCGTTACTGTTTGTTTGAAATGACTTTATCCAGAAACCGATCTGCGTCACGATTAAATTTCCAGGCAACTCCGAACTGATCAACCAGCATTCCAAAGCACGAAGACCAAGGGGTATTGGATAACGGCATCACAACATGACCGCCAACAGACAATCGGTAAAAGTAGTCTTCCAATGTTTGTTTATCATCCATGACTACACTAATAAGTACGTTATTTCCTCTCATCAACTCACCCGTTACCGCCTTCATGGAAGGCAAAATATCCGACATCATGATTTTCCCGCCTGCAAATTCTACCGAAGACTCCATGATCATATTTAATTCATGTTCTGGCAATGGATAGTTTGGATCCTGCGGAAAATCCTTAAATTTCACTTTTTTTACCTCGTTCGCATGTAGAGCCTCCGAATAAAATTCAATCGCTTCTTCGGCGATTCCATCAAAGTTCAAATAGGCAATGGCTGACATAAAGTTGTACCTCCTTCTTTTGATAGATGAAGTATAATTTATTAGTGGTGACAGACGCATGTCACCATTTAAAAATTTGCATCAAAAGAGGGGCCGTTATGGAGAAGGTTGAGAGATTAATATCCATTATCATGATATTGCTGAAAAAAGATATCGTTTCAACAAAAGAATTCGCACAATTATTCAACGTTTCCAAGAGAACGATTCTTCGCGATATGGAAACACTGAGCTTATCCAACATTCCCATCTATTCTGTTCATGGAATTCATGGCGGATACGGTATTATGGATGAATACAAGGTGGATAAGCGACTTTTAAACAGCTCCGACTTAGAAAATATACTGACTGCCCTCGGCGGATTGGAACAAATTCTAATTAGCGAGGAAGTTGAAATCACGATTAAAAAAATGGAGGCCATGGTTCACCCCATGTCACTGAAAGGTTCAGTCCGTCTATCATTTTATGATTGGGAGGGTCGGTCCGAAATTCTTCAAACCTTAAAGACATGCCAAGAATCGATCATAGGGAAAAAGTTAATTTCATTTGATTATATTGATAAAAATGGCATGATAACGAATCGTATCGTCGAGCCGTATCAGCTTCATTATAGCGAAACGAGTTGGTACTTGAAGGGATTCTGTTTACATCGTCAGAGCTATAGAACATTTAAATTATCCAGGATCGATAATCTAAAAATGAATGAAGAAACCTTTAACCCGAGAGATTATGCATTAGAACAAGGCGCAGCCAGTTACCAGCCGCAACTCGTCACCATTAAAGCGTTAATTGCGCCCGGCATAAAAGATCAGTTTATTGAAAGATACGGTCGAAAGAGTATTGAAAGCTATAGTTCTAAATATTTCCTGGCTACCATCCATATTCCTCAAGACCCTTTTGGATTTCAATTTTTAGCAAGTTTCGGTACAAATTTAGAAATCGTTGAACCTAAATCATACGTGGAGGAGTTTCGCAATTATTTGCTTAAAATGGTCGAGAAATATTCTTAAAAGTCCCTTTTTACATTAACATGTTAGCGTCTTCTAACAGATAGCTGACTCTTGCTCCCAACACAAAAACACCTTCAAGACCGCCTCCATATCTTACGACATAGCAACGTTCTCCTGAAGGTGCTTTTCTTACCGATTCATCACTTCTCCATTCCGGTACCGGCGCCCTTCAAGCCCAGCTGGGAGTTGAAGAGCTGCTCGATCCGGGTGCAGGTATCCGCCGGGGTCTCCATGCCAGCCCACAACAGATTCAGTTCATCCAGCAGCGTCAATATTTCTGATTGGTTCATGTTGAGGATATGCAGCGGATAAGCATGCGGCAGCACCTCGAGATAACGGTTATAGTGCTGCGGATGAATGTCCGGATTCAGCAGGCTGTCATCCTCGGCCACGGACCGCAACACCGGAATGGTGCATCCGTACTGTTTAAGCAGTTTCTGAGCTTCCTCGTCTGTCATAAAATCCACGAGTTTTTCGGCGATATTCCGATGACTGCTCGCAGCGTTGATCGACAGACCCCCACCTAACAGTATAGTGGCGGGTTTAGCCTCTTTCGGCAAGGTCATCACATCCCAGTCGATGGAATGGTCGCGGAATTCATTCATGAAATAATAAGTGGACATGATCATCGCGACCCGTTCCTTCATAAACAGGCTTTCGGCTAAATGGCTGCTGCCATGGGAAAAGATCGGCGACACATGCTCCTTGTACATCAGCGATACGCAATACTCCAGCGCTTCGATGTTCCGCTCGTCCGCCATCGTGCTCCGGCTGCGGTCTGCAGCCATGATGCTGCCTTCATTTTGAAGCAGAAAGACCGGCCAGCGGTTGGGGGACGAAGAGAAGCAGAAGCCGTAATGATCGGTCATTCCGTCTTCGTTCGGGGCCGATGTGCAGGCTTTGGCCGCCTCCAGCAGCTCCTGCCAGTCGCCAAGACTGACAGGGTGAGTCAGTCCGTGCTGACGGAAGATCGAACGGTTATAGCAGATGACTACCGGAGAGAACACAAACGGCGCCGCGAGCATGCCGCCTTCATGATTGAACAGCTCGAAGACCTGCGGATAGCTTACTCCTTCCTCCATGAGACGGGGAGGAACATATCCTGTCAGCAGATTCGTGCGCCCGCTTTCGGCCCATTCGCGGAAATGCTGATCCGACATAATAAACAGATCTGGCCCTTGACCGTCCTCCATGGAACGGATGATGGTTTCGGTGTAGAAATCCTCGGAGTACAGCACCATCTCCACCTGAACGAACGGATGCTTCCGCTCGAACGCCTCGATCATTTTTTCGATAATCGGAATCTCATAGGAGGAAGAGAACCAGGCGAGTCTCAGCACGACAGGCGTTCTGTCCTCATCCGGCACCTTCACCCGGTTGCCCTTGCCCGCGATTTTCTCGATCAATCCTTCGTTCACCAGCTCATCCAGCGCCTTCCGGATCGATACCCGGCTCATTTCATATTTCTGGCTAAGCGTATTTTCCGGCAAAATAAATTCACCCGGCTGAAGAACACCGGCAACGATTTCATTCCTTAATTCCTGAATAAAGCGTTCATAACGCTCATGAAATTCATTTCTTCTACGCAACAATATATACCGCTCCTATACATGTCTATAACATTCAGTATATCATGAGGGACATCAGGATTCCATGCACTCCGGATAAAGAACGCGGTTATATTTTACTTCGCAAGCTGTTTTTCAAGAAAAGCGTAGGCTCGCTGCCGGATATCCGGCGGAAAATCGTGCCCTTCATGACCCATCCAGCTCTCGAAAGCAGATGAAGCTCCCAGAAAATCATACAAACCATCCAGTTCCCCCAGTCCCGAGGCTATCTCCCTCCAGTTCGGAAAAATCGGGTCTCGCGTTCCGCACCACATCAACATCGGCACTGGAGCCGCAAGCGCAGCGATTTCATGCCACTCAAACGGAAGAGAGCCGTTGTTCAGACTGTCCGTAATGGAAGGGATATGGGAAAACCATTCCCGAAGGCCCCAGCGGTTCGGCTCCGGATCGCCGCGAAACATCGTAAATCCGCAGCTCGAGACGACGGCCTTGATGCGTTTATCCATTCCGGCTAGAAACCAGCCGTTATAGCCGCCCAGCGAGTGGCCGATAACGCCGATCCGGCGTGGATTTACCTGCGGCAGCGAGGTCAGCACGTCGACCCCTACCATGTGATCGGAGAGCATTTTGCCGACTGCGGTCCACGCAGGGTGCCGTTGATAGAACGGAGCCGTTTGAAACGGCGCTTCTCCTGGATAGATTCGGGCGCCGAACGTGATGGAGTCCGGAGCCAGCACGGCAAAACCGCGCTGTACCAGCTCTAGACCATACTGCCGGTTTACTCGTCCGGAAGACAGACATACATCGTCTTTTCCATTCTCGGTTGTCGGGTGAAGGGCAAGTACAGCGGGGAATCCTCCTACAGCAGGCGTTCCTGAAGGGAGCAACAGATAAGCCGGGATCGAATCCCCGTCCGGTGATTCGTACATGATCGCCTGTCTTGTGTGATCTTCTTCCTCATGCACGGAAAGCACCCGGAAGCCCCCGCTGTCTGCGACGGCTCTCGGCTTATAATCAACCGGCTCCGGGGGCTCTCCCAGCAGCTGCAGCCAGCGTGCCTTCAGCCTGAACTCCTTCTCCATCCAGGCCTCAAGGGTATGGATTCCCTCTAACAGCGGCACAATTTCCCCATTAAAGCGAGTCATAAAAGTAATCACCTTCCTCTTCCATCCGATACCGCCACAGCTCAGCACCGGAACCGAAATACACGTATCCATTCAGGCAGGCGATTCCGCTGGTCGCTTCGACCGGAAGCACTTCCAGCAGTTCCGGCTGCATATTCACTGTATTTACGGTGAACAAAGCCCCGCTCAGCAGACCCAGAAGGAATGGATGCCCCTTTCGCTCTATCATGAGCAGTCCCTGCCGGACAATACCTCCCCAGGAAGAAAGACCGCGGCAATGAATGATCTTTTGCAGTCCTGCATCGTAAACAAAGAACACCGATTCCGAGGTCAAGCCATAGAGAAGCCCGTTTGGCCCGGAAATCAGCTGAGCGATTTCCCTGGCGCCCGGAACCGGCACCCAGCGCCGAATCACTTGTCGGTCAGGCCAATTCAACTCATACATCACCGCTTCCTCGGCCGTGCTGATCCCGCCGCCGGGCGTCTCGATGCTGGTGCCGCCGAATACCCTGCCATCCGGCAGCACGGCAAGCGAAATCGTACTCTGCCCGCTGACGATTTCCCGGTTCTCCAGCATCTCCACCTGACCTGCCAGCACATCCACGATGCCGAGCCCGCCGCCGGCCGCACCATAACCGGGAAAGCCGCCGTACAACACATGGCGGCCGTCCGGATGCGCGGCTGCGCATCTGGGCCTGTGGACAGCGGCATTATCATAAATCAGCCGGGGATTCCGATGAGGTCCAGGTTCCGTAAACCATTCTTTCGCCGTATCCAATAGATGGACCATGCCGCCGGCATAAGCCGCACCCACGAGGATGCTGCCTTGAGCCGCGTAAGCGGCAATATTGCCGCCGCCTCCCCGCTCCACGATATCGCCGCCCCAATCGGTCAGATGCCCGGCTTCGGTATCGTACGTGAACAAATGAAGCGGGTGATTGGAAGTGCCGTAAAGAATGCCGTCCGGACCTCCGAACAGCGGAGAGAGTGACGTTCCGCCTCCCTTATAGGCAAGCGGAATCCGGCTCAGGCTTCCGTCCGCTTCCATGATTTCGATCTGCCTGTCGGACAGCTGCCATTTCAGCAGCACTCGACCGGCATCAAGGTCCCGGTGCAGCTTGTTGTAACCTGCCCCCTTATACAGGGACAGGTTGACCTCCGCCGCCGCTACTTGCTCTGCCCCCCGCTCGCCCAGCTGGTACCATATGCCGTCTCCGTTCTCTCCGGATGGCAGCCAGCCGTAAACGGCGCCGTCGCAGCCTTGGTGAACGGCACCGCTGCCCGTCGTATCCGGCGACCCCTCCAGAACGATCTCCAACACTCCGGTTTCCTTATGAAAGCAGGCGATGGCCGGCGACGTCGTGCCCAGTCCGGCATAGACCTTTCCCCCGCTTCCGCAGGCGAGCGTCATGGCATACTTCCTCTCGGCATCCAGCCTGCATAAGGTTCGCGAGGAGTTTGACGAAGCATCGAGCTCCATCAGATAGCTTCCCGGGTAAGTTGTAGCGTAGACCCGACCATCTCCATCCACGGCAAATGCAAAGCCGGCTCCCTCTTCCCCTTCAGGTACCCGGTGCTGCCCGACAAAAGCCGGGGTGAACGGATCGATAACGTAAAAATAGCGGCCTGCTCCCGTATAGAACCATCCTCGGGAATCACTGATCGACGCAAACGGGTACTGGCCCTCGCCCCCTGGAAAATAAAGCTGGGTGCTGTTTCCTGTTCCCGGATCCGCGATCAGCACATATCCCCGGGCTGCGATTACGATGCGCTCGGTCCCGTCGGCTCTCCGGCACACCGCCGCGGATCTGCTCTCGTCGACATCAACGGGTACGCCGATCCGCTCAAAAACCCCCATCGTCCCCGTTGCCTTGCTGTCGTTCACTTCTTCCGTATTATTCATCGCTTTTCGCATAATAAGCGCCTACCTTGGCAACCGCCTGAATGATATGCTCAATATCCTCGGGCGTGTAGAATTCGTTCATCGGAATCTGCACCGTCGTGTCTAATATCGCCTCCGCGACAGGACAACGGCCAGGCTCATAAGAGACGCTGCTGCCGTCAAACGGAAAATGGCTCCCCTGATAAGCCTGCCGGTTCTGGAACAGCGGCTGCAAATAGCATACCTGCGGGATATAGCCGGCACGGTTGGGGATTCCCTCTGCCTCCAGCGCCCTGCAGAAATCTTCACGGCTGCAGGTCAGCTTATTCAAGTCAAGTCGCAGCATGTAGAACCAGTATGTACAGTCATGCTCCGGGTCGACCTGCGGCGGAATGACGCCCTGGATTCCTTGCAATCCTTCATTGAGCCGGTCGCCATATTGCTGACGCCGCCCGCATATCCAGGGCAGCTTCTTGAGCTGGGCGATTCCGACGGCTCCCTGCAGCTCGGTCATCCGGTAATTCGGCGCAATATAGCTGGTTCCCCGGTCAACCGTGGTGCCGAGACGGCGGTAGTTTTTGTCCGCAAAAGCGTGAGCGGTTTCGTAATCCTCGCGCTTTCCCGAATTGATCAGCACCATGCCTCCGTCCCCGGTGGAGATATGCTTAAAATCGTTCGTGCTGAAACAGCCATAATTGCCAATGGTGCCGGTCAGCCTCCCCTTATACCGGGTCAGATAAGCCTGTGCGCAATCCTCAATGACCTTGATGCCATGCTTTCTCGCGATCTCCATGATCGGGTCCATATCGCACGGATATCCCGCCAGATGGACGACAAGGATCGCTTTCGTTCTCGGCGTAATGCAGGCTTCGATCGAGGCCGGATCCAGATTGTAAGTGTAAGGCTCCAGATCGGCAAACACGGGAATCGCATTCTGGTACAGAATGCCGATCAGCGTTCCCTGGTCCGTAATCGGGCTTGTAATGACCTCGTCCCCTACGGAGACGCCAGCCGCGCCCAGCGCCACATGAATCGCCGCGGTGCCGGAGGATGTCGCTACACTGTATTCCCGGCCGTACATCGCATTGAAATCGGTCAAAAACCGTTTAACCTTGGTGCCGAAATGATAAAACAGCGTGTTCTGCTCCAGCGCTTCGAGCAGATGCGCGGCCTCCTCTTCCCCGAATCTTTTGCCTGTGCCAAAAGGACCGGTCTTGACCGGCGCCCCTCCATGGATCGCTAACGCTGCCACTGTCTGATTCCTCCTCATTGCCGTTATTCGGTTGCTGCTTTCATAATGCTCGCCGCTCCTGTACACGGCCGCCCAAAGCGAATGACCGCTTGCGTAGCTGACGGGTCCGCCACCGCATCCAACGGCTGGCTCACTACCGCTCCCTGCGGAAGATTCTCGGTGATGAGGGTACCGTCTGCGCCTACCCGGAGCACCGCAGCTCGTCTGGCCTGCTCCCAGCGGGTGATCTCCTCGCTCGTCCAGAACGCATAACCGAGCCGCTTCGCGGTTTCGACCGCTTGCGAAAACGCATGCCGAACGTTCCCTAGATGATGGATGTGCTGCTGGTGAAACAGAAAATGGGCGACGCCGCGGACTTCCGCCACCTTTTCGAGAAACGGGGCAATCACCGACGCATCCGAAAGCGTGGGATGCTCCAGGTCCTGGGTAAGAAAGCCGATCTGCAGCACACGGTATAGCCGGTTGCGGTCATCCGAACGAGCGATCGGGTAATACGGATGGCTGGTACCGAACGGAAAGCCGACATTTCCTTTTTTGCTCGGCCCTCTAGTTTGATCCGCTTCGATGCCGTTCTGCTCGCACCATACATAGAGCTCTCCCCAGCCCTCAAAGCGGGTATAGTGGTTCTTGTTCGAAATGATCGGCGCGCCGCTGGTGCTCCGGATTACGTTCAGTTGACGGGCAAATTCCTCGGCGCTCCATATCCCCTTCTCCTGCTCCAAAGCATTGTAGTGAAATGCCAGCTCATGACCGGCAGCCTGAATTTCTTTGTAGAGCGACGGGGAGTAGCCCGGTTCGATCATGCACCAGGTCGAGCGGACGCCGTTTTCCTGAAGCACGCTCAGAGTCGTTTGGGCCGCCTCCTCTATGTTGAAGTCGCTGTCGTGCGAGATCATGGCCACCTGATTGACGCCTTCCGGCCAATAGTCCAGAAACGGAAGCGTCATTCCCAGCGCAACTGCTTCCTCCATCAGCTGACGGACAATCACCTCGCGCCACCAGTCTGCATACGGCGTATCAAAGTACGGCATCCCGGTCTCCGTCACCGAGCGGTCTTCATTCCAGTCCAACTCACACCGGTCATCGGCCTTCAAAATGCCTTCGTCCACCGCTCCCGTACCGTCCGGTGCGGGGATGCCGTCCTGGACGACCGGGCCGCCGCCCTGCTGAAGCAGAACGATATTCGCGGGGATGTCCACATTCCAGCGGATCAGCCGGCCGGCACCTAGCGAAAACTCCAGAACGGCTGCGGCTGCCTCGGCACCAGCTTTACGGAGCCGGCGCAGAACGCCATCCGCTTGAACCGGGATGACGGACTTCTCCGACGCCATCCACGGATCGCTGCTAACCGCCCTTAGAACCGGTATGCCTTGCGCATAGCTTAGCCCTGTCAGGTCCCCATACACCGCATCCCGGATGACAGACCGGGTACAGCCCATCTGTCCGGCCATACGGTTCAATCCGCCGTAACTGATGAGCGTCGCTCCTCGGCGGGCCCACTGCTCCAATCGGTTCAGGTCCTCTTCCTTCTCCCCCGGGTGCAGTACGACGATGATATCGGGTTCATATGACTCGAGCGTTTCGGCATCATCAAACCTTGCATAAGGAATGCCCGCATGACCAAGCACCTCCTCCACATAAAGCTGAAACAGGTCCTGGCCGTGTCCCCAGAAGTATTCCGCCGACTGCCTGTTAAACCACAGACCGATTTTCGCTGTTTTTTCCATGATACAGGTCTCCCTCCTCCACAGCTCGCATTCCCATAGGCGCTAGTTATTCCAATGCAGAACAGGGGCAAAAAGATTTGCCCCGCCGTCCTACGGATCATGTATAAAAGCGTCATTTCAAAAGTCTCACTTAAACAGTGCCTTCGGATCCTTCTCTTTGATATTCGCGTTGTATTCCTGGATGACCTGGGCACCGCCTTTGTCCAGATACTCCTGGACCAGTTTATCCCAGTCCGAAACCGGACGTGTGCCTGCAATCATTTTTACCTGCTCATCCATGACATACTTTCTCAGCTCGGCGCCCTTCGAGTTGTCGGTCGGCGACTCCAGGCCATTGATTGGGTTAGCATAAAGCTTGATTTCCCTATACATGGATTCGATCTCCTCCACCAGATCGACCAGCTGCTTGGTCTGATACGTAATGGAGTAATCATTATCGAAATCCTGAGGCGCCCACGAAGTGTTATCAACAAAATAAGTGGAAGGCGCAAGTCCGTCGGATGCGAAATTCTCCTTGTTGACCTGCACGCCGTCCTTCATGTCATAACCCACACCGACTTTGCCCGACCACCAATCAAAATCGGCGTTTTTATCATTCCGCTGATCCTGCGGATAGAACTGGCGGCCGAAATCAATCATTTCAAAAATCTTCTTCAGCTTTTCCGGCTCATCGGCAAGTTTGGCGCTCAGCACGGTAATTCCGTTGTAGCCCGCCCCGGACGTAAGCCCTTTGTTGCCGTATTTGTCCTCGAAAGGGCCAAGACTGATAAACTGGGCATCCGGATGAATACTGAGCAGGCCGTTCATGTAATCCTGCGACATGCCGCGCGGCGTTCCAATAAAGATGCCTGCTTTACCGGAATAGAACTCCTTGTTGGTGTCTCCCCAGTTCAGGATGGCGTAGTCCTTCGTCATCGCTCCCTGCTTGTAGAGCTCAGACAGCATCGTAATGAACTCCTGGCGGCCTTCACCGATAATGCCCGGGATGTAGTTGCCCTGCGCATCCTGGTGGTACCAGGCATCCGGGTCCCAATACGGTCCCTGGTTGAAGTTCGGGTTAACGTCCTGGCCGATGGCGATCCCGTAGGTGTCCTTCTTGCTGTTGCCGTCCGGATCTCCGTTCGTGAATGCCAGCGCCACTTCTTTCAGTTCCTCATAGTTCGTTGGTGTTTTCAGGTTCAGCTTGTCGAGCCAGTCCTTACGGATGACCGTCACCACCTGATACTTCGGAGAATACTGCGGGATGGCGTAAATCTTGCCGTTCACCCGCATGGCATCCCAGATGAAATCAGGCACCACTTTAAGCGACGGATACTCCTGGATATAAGGCTCGATGTCCAGGAAAGCCCCTTGCTTCGCAAATTTATTGTAGCGGTTCTTGATGTCAGCCGACATAAGTCCGATCGCATCGGGTATTTTACCTGAGGCGAACACAGCGTTGATCTTCTCATCAAAGGCGGTATTCGGCACAAAAACCGGCTTGTAGTCGACTTTAAATTTCTCATTGATCATGTCAAGCCCCGGACTTGAAGTCGGTGGCGGATCACCGTAGCGAAAATCAATCGTTGTGATCTCATACGTCTGCTCTGTCTGTGCCGGTTTTTCCTCACCCCGAGTGGTCGTTCCAGGTTTCTCCTCCGCTTTCGGCTGGCCGCCGCATGCTGCCACGCTGATGGAGAGCAAGGCCGCCATCACTGCGGTAAGTCTGCGTTTCTTTAACATGAACTTTCCCCCATTCTTATCAATGTTGGAGTGTGACCTCCGTTTATGATTGATTCGGACAGCTCCATGATCCGGCCGTTCGAAATCATCAACCCTTGACGGCGCCCAGCATGACGCCCTTGGCAAAGTGCTTTTGCAGGAACGGATACACGATCAGGATCGGCAGGGTCGCCATCAGAATGGCGGCCATCTGAATCGTTTCGGGAGGCGGCGGATTATCGAGGAACATGTTATCTCCCCCGAGCGTGCCCGTCGTTTCCCCCACCACCACAATCTGTCTCAACACGACCTGTATCGTCCATTTGGCCGGATCATTGATGTACAGAATCGGCGCAAAATAGTTGTTCCAGTGCGTGACCGCATAAAACAGGCTGAAAGCCGCCAGCGCAGGCTTCGAGAGCGGCAGGATGATGCGCCCGAAAATCTGCAGGTCATTCGCGCCGTCCACGATGCCCGCCTCGATCATATCGCTTGGTATGTTCATGAAAAATTGGCGGATGACAATCAGGTTGAAGGGCGCGATGGCCACCGGCAAAATAAGCGACCAGATGGAATCAAGCAGCCCCGTTTCCTGGACGACCAGATAGGTCGGAATCATGCCGGCCGAGAACAAGAGCGCAAATACGACCATAAACATGACGGTACGCTGGCCGACGATCGGTCTTGACAAGGCGTATGCCATCGTCGCCGTAAACAACAGATTGACGATGGTACCGAGCACGGTAACCAGCGACGTGTTCAGCAGCGCCTGCCGGAACGTCCTGGAGGCCCAGATATATTCATAGGCGTCGGTCGTCCATTTGGACGGCCAGAGCAGCAGTTTGCTGCCCAGAAAATCCTCGAACGAGGAAAATGAAACCGAGAACAAATATACAAACGGAAACAGCATGACTGCGGATATGACAAGCAGCAGAGTGATATTCACGCCGCCGAACAAGCGGTCCGCGATGGATTTTTGCTTCATATGTCAGATCTCCTCCCGGAAAGAATCGAAGCCCCTAATATACGCCCTGCTCGCCGAACCGCTTGGACAGCTTGTTGGCGGCCATAACCAGCACAAGACCGACCAGACCCTTGAATACGCCGACCGCGGTGGAGAAGCTGTAGTCCGACTGCTGGATCCCCTTGTAATACACGAAGGTGTCGAGCGTATTGCCGATGTGCATGTTAAAGGCGTTCAGTTGAAGGAACACCTGCTCGAAGCCGACCTCGAGCACGTCGCCCAGACGTATGATCAGCATGATAATGATCGTGCTGCGGATAGCGGGCAGCGTAATATGCCAGATTTGGCGGAAGCGCCCTGCGCCGTCCATGACGGCCGCCTCGTAAAGAGCCGGGTTGACGCCTGCCAGCGCCGCGAGGAAAATAATCGTTCCCCAGCCGGCTTCCTTCCAGATGACCTCCAAAATCAGAAAAGCTCGGAAATAATCGGGCTCGGTGAGAAAAGGGATCGTCTGCTGCAAGCCGAACCATTCGCGCAGCACGTCGTTGATCAAGCCCTCGTTGCGGAAAAAGATCGTCACGATGCCGACCACCACGACCCAAGACAGAAAATGCGGCAGGTAAACGATGGACTGCAGCCCTCTTTTCAAGAGCGGATTTGCCACCTCGTTCAGCATGATGGCCAGAATGATCGGCGCCGGAAATGCGAACGCGATTTGCAAAAAGGAAATGGTCAGCGTATTCCATATAACCTGGATAACCTCCGGGCTTTCGAAAATCCGGGCAAAGTTTGCGAATCCGACCCAAGGACTCTCCGCGAACCCCCGGAACGGGCTGTATTCTTTAAAGGCAAGCGATATGCCCAGCATGGGCAGATACCGGTACACGATAAAGTAAAGCAGGCCCGGCAGCAGCAGCAGGTACAGATAACGGTCCCTCCACATTCGGGTCCGGATTCGCTTCCACGCGCTCTTTTTGGCGGGAGTGGATGGATTGACCTCCGATATCACGGTTTCCATACAGCCTCTCTCCCTTCGGCCCGACCACCTCTGCCAAAATCCATAAGATTCCATTCATAATAGCCGGGCGGTGCGGTTTGTTCGACTTCCACGCCAGCAGTTACCTGCTTCAGCTTGAAGGAGACCTCCACTGGGTGGGGATTATGCACATTGCAGGTTGAACGGCGGGCATCCCTGTATAGACTCAGAGGCAGCTCCGCCTCAAAATCGATGTCCCCGCCGCACAACCGTTCAGCCTTCCACAAATTAAGCAGGCCGCTACCCGATATGCGGGCGGCTTCTCCCAGAAAGGACATGCCCCGGTAGCGGGCTTCCACAGCGTCAGCGCAGAACAGCCAGATATCCTCCCCCCCGCCCAGCCTTTCCACCGTTAACCCGGCAGTCAGGCTTCCGCTTTCCTGCTCCTCCTGATGGATGGTCAACCTCTCGTCGTATTGGACCCTTGGATTGATCAGCGTGATGAACCGCCGTCTTTTGCCTTTTGTGCCACCGACAGCTACATAAGGACCATAGGTTTCAGCACCGGGGTACTCGCGGAGGGTGAGCACCTTCTCCTTAGGAAAAGGAAACATGAGCTGCAGTGCGGCGCTTTGTCCCTGAAATACAACGGATTCACTTCCCAGATTCTCGCCCGGAGCCTTGGGCTCTTCTCCATCCAGAACCGCCGAAGTCGTATGAAACAGCAGCTCGGCCTCATCCGATTCCTGATGAAGCTCCACGTCATCCACGATGAAGTAATATGACGAATCGATATGCAGGACAGATCGCCGGTAGCGTTTCAGCAGCCCGCCATAGCTTTCGGCAGCGTCCCCGACAACCGCCTCAAATGACGGGAGCAACAACTCCTCCCGGAGACCCCCTCCACCCAGGCGGATCTGCCCCTGACCATTGACGAGCAGCGAATTATGACCCACCGTGCCGGTAGTGTAATCCGCCTTCGGACCGGGTACATAATCCTGGTAGCCCGGATTGGTCAACAGCCACTCTCCGCCGACATTGATCACCAGATTGTTCTGGTCCTTGTGATTATGGTCCTTCGCCGAGCTGCTTGAGGTAAAGCACAGCAGATGATCCTCATCGCCCCATCCCGACCGCAGAGCGGCCCAGCCTACGCTCCGGAATACCGCGGAAGCGCGCTTGCCGTACAGCTCCGTAGGACTTGCAGGTGAGGTCTCTTTCCGTAAATAAAGAAGCGATGCATGATGCGTTGCAGCATGCTTGTGCAGGTACCAAGCCGCTGCCGGATGGTCGTAATGGGTAGCTGTCATGGCCATGAGGAAAGCGATATCGAGCTTGTAAAACGAATCCGACAGATTCGGGAACGAGCTTTCTTTTCCCGGTGCCAGCAGCCGAAAAAAACGTTCAGGAAGCTCTTCCCGCAAATACGGATGCTGAACCAGCCTGTCATCGCCGCTGATTCTCCGATAAAGATCCGCCGCCATCCAGGCATGGCGCGCAGCCACATTGTCGTACAGCAGCCCCTCTGTTTCTCCGGACACCCCTTTTCGGTCCAGATAGCTTTGAAGATAAGTAAGTCCTGCTTGTAGATATTTGGCCGCAAACGGGTTCTCATCCATAATGGCCGCCGCGCCGTACACCATCGCCACCTGCTTGGCTGCCACGATGTTGTGCATATCACAGCTTCCGATATCGATGGCCAGCGGATGCAGCCCTTTTTCCAGAATGGCTTGGCGAATCGATCGCCGCTCTTCTTCCGTCAGCAAGCTGTGAATGGCATCATAGGCGCACGAAGCGCCTAGCAGCAGATGGGCGTTGCTCAGATTTCCTTCCGCGCCCCGCTCGTCGAACTCATACCATTTCCCGAATGAGGCCAAGGACAACAGATGCTGCTTCACTCGAACCGCATACTTTCTCTCTTCCGTCACCAGGAAGGCCGTGGACATGACGACCAGCCGATCCTCTATCGCTCTGGCATACATCGTCCAGAACGGGAAGAAGGTATGGCCTTGCGGTTCTGGTACTCGATTAGGCTCCGTTAGGGGCATCGCAACCTTCCACTGATCCGATATGGACGGATACAGCACCTCGAAGCTATCTTCCTCCACATAGTCGTCCGCTTTTGCCAAGTATCCGGCCCATAGCCCGGATGCATCGATTTCCCTCGCAGAACTGCCTTCATCCCGCTTAACCCGATCCCGAAAATCCGCGAGCTCATCGATCGAAAACAAAATCCTCGGACGGTCCTTCAGCTTCAATTTCGCAGGTTGACCAGCCGGCCTTACAAGAACCTTCCATTTAAACTCTGAAAATCTATCGTCCAGAAAGTCTACGGCAATTTCGGTCTCGCCCGGCTTTAACCCGGTGATCACGCTGCCGTTCACCTCAACGATCTCCGGGTCGCTGCAAGTCATGCTAAAGGCCGTATCCGATTGCGGCTCCATTCTTCCGCAGGGGTGCATAAGCATGAAGTTAAGCCGATGTTCCTCCCCGGGCTCCAGCAGCGAGAGCTTAATAAATTCCATCCGCAGCAACAATCGCAAGCTCCTCCTTTAATAAGTGAGTTTCTTTCTATTCAATCGATCAAGAAAACGCTGTCATAAGTTTCTGCAACAAAGCGCCAATCGAAGCCATCCGCCGTTACATCATAACTTGTGGTTGCATGCTTCAACTGTATTATCTTTTAATATACATGTATATTACTTGTATTTTTAATGATCTGTCAATTCAAATTTTTGTTGTATTCGTCCAACTGCAACATGATCAATCGGAAGGAAATCCCCCTCATACGGCCTGCTATAAGGAAACTTGCCCTTCTAAAGCGTTAGACTGCAACCATATTTATTTCCAACTTTAAATCCTTGTTGTTAATCTCAATCCTTGACTTGCGGCGTCCGGTAAGGCGAAACCCAAATGTAAAGCGGCACCAAACATTCCATTTGGTGCCGCCTCTTTTTGCCTTGCTATTTAACCTTGACTACACATTCCGACGTCTTGTTGCATCGAATTTTTGCCAAAAGCCTGTGATCAATTCCTAAAAGTTAAGCAATTAACATTAATACCTGCCGGGCAGCTGGATGCCGCGCCATTCGCTCACATCGCATTGGCCATATTCATTATCACCCACGGCTACGACCGTGCCGTCCGATTGAAGGCCGAGCGTATGAGCACATCCCGCCGCTACCGCTACAATGTCGCGCCAGCCGCTTACATTGCATTGGCCATGCTTATTCCAGCCCGCGGCAATGACCGTACCGTCGGATTTAAGACCGATGGTATGATAACTCCCTGCCGCGACCGCCACTATGCCGCTCCAACCGATTACATCGCACTGTCCGTGCTTATTTAAACCTACAGCGGCCACCGTGCTGTCCGATTGAAGCCCGACGGTATGAAGGTAGCCCGCCGATGCCTCCACGATGTTGCGCCAGCTGCTTACATTGCATTGGCCGTACCGATTATTCCCCGCGATCGTTACCGTGCCGTCCGTTTTAGACCGACCGTATGCCAGTCACCTGCGGCGATCGCCCATGCATAACGCCAGATGGCGGCCCCAATTGTCGTCGCCCATCGACGTGAGCAAGCCGGTATTCGGGTCATAACCGTAAGTCGACGTATAGTAT